>NZ_BCNQ01000027.1 GCF_001515525.1 Piscicoccus intestinalis NBRC 104926
GCGGTTCCGGCCGGCCGCGACGCGCTGCGGGGAACCGCCGCCTCCCCCATGCCGGTGACGTAGCCGAGAAAGCCGGGCACGAGCGGCAACACGCAGGGCGACGCGAAGGAGACCGCTCCGGCGAGCACCGCGAGCGCCGCCGCGAGCAGCACGTTGCCGTCGGCGACGACGGCGCCCAGACCGTCTCCCATCAGGTGGCCTCGGCGACGACCGACTCCACGATCGTCGTCAGGGTGGTGGCGCTGGGGATCTCCCCGGAGATGCGGGCGGCGATGCGCGCCTCGCGGTCGAGCACGAGCGTGGTCGGGGTCGCCGTGGCCTTGTTCTGCAGCGCGGGCCCCAGCCCCCGGTACTGGTCGGACAGCGACGGGTAGGGCAGGCCGAGGGCCTTGGCGCCGGCCGCCCCGGTCTGCGGGCTCTCCCCCACGTTGATGCCGAGGAACTCGACGTCGTCGTGCGCGGTGGTCAGCTGTTTCGCGGCCGCCACGAGAACGGGGGCCTCCGCGACGCACGGCTCGCACCACGAACCCCAGACGTTGAGCACGAGCACCCGGCCCGCCGCCTGCGAGATCTGCCAGGGCGTGCCGTCGAGCAGGTTTCCGGACAGCTGCACCGGCGCGCCCCGCTGGTCCGCACCGAGCTGCTCGATCGTGCCGTCTCCGGCGATGAAGCCCTTGTCGTCGCCGCGCTTGGCCTGCTCGCTGACCGAGCCGGCGTCCGAGCACGCCGCGGTCAGTGCCAGGCCCACCGCACCCGCGGCCCCGAGCGCCCCGCGCAGCAGGCCCCGCCGGGACAGTCCCCCGCTCACCACCGTGTCACCGCTGTATCACCGTCTCGCTCACGCCCCCGGAACCGTCGCCGCACCGGGCAGCAGGGCCGCGGCGGGCTCGCTGTACCCGATCGATTCGAGGCGGTCCCCGACGTACGTCAGGGTCGTCAGCGACGCCAACGAGCACTGCCGGTTGCGCGGGTCGTGCCACATGCGCCGCCCCTCGAGGAAGCGCCGGATCGTCCAGATCGGCAGCTGGTGGGAGACGATGACGATCTCGCCGCCGTCGTACAGCTCGTGCACCGCGGTCCGGGCGGAGTCGATCGCGGCGAGCATGCGGGCAGCGATGCGCTCGTACGGCTCGCCCCACGACGGGCGCATCGGGTTGTACAGCAGCCGCCAGTTGGCGGGGTGGGTCAGCGACCCGTCTCCGTGTCCGAAACGCTTGCCCTCGAAGTGGTTTCCGGCCTCGATGACGCGATCGTCGACGTGTACGCCGAGGTTGTGCGCCGCCGCGATCGGCGCCGCCGTCTCCTGAGCGCGCTCCAGCGAGGAGGCGGTGACCAGCCCGATCGGGGCGTCCGCCAGGTGCTCGGCGACCAGCTCGGCCATCGCGCGCCCCCGCGCCGAGAGGTGGTACCCGGGCCTGCGGCCGTACAGCAGGCACTCGGGGTTCTCGACCTCGCCGTGGCGCAGCAGGTGCACGACGTCGCGTCGCCCGCGGGCATCGGCGGGGGTCTGGCTCGCGGTCATCCGGACATCCTGTCACGGGAGTCTGAAGCAGCCCTGGCAGCGGCCGGCAGCGCGTCCAGCACCCGGCCGATCGCCTCGTCGTCGTGGGCCGCGGAGACGAACCAGCATTCGAACGCGCTCGGCGGCAGGTGCACGCCCTGCTCGAGCATCGAGTGGAAGAACGCGGCGAAGGCGGGCAGGTCCTGGGCCCGGGCGCCGTCGTAGTCGAGCACGGGCGCCGGCGTGCCGGACTGGAAGAACACGCTGAACATCGAGCCGGCCCACTGCACGGTGTGCGGCACGTCCTGGGCGGTGAGGGCGGCGGAGGCGGCGTCGGCGATGGTGCGCGCGGTGGCGGCGAGTCGTTCGTAGACCTGCGGGGTGCAGCCGCGCAGCGTGGCCAGCCCGGCGGCGGTCGCGATCGGGTTACCCGACAGCGTGCCGGCCTGGTACACCGGGCCGAGCGGCGCGAGCTGGGCGAGCACGTCGGCGCGGCCGCCGAACGCCGCGGCCGGGAAGCCGCCCCCCATGACCTTGCCGAACGTGAACAGGTCGGGGGCGCCGCTCTCGTACGGCCCCTCGAGGCCGTACCAGCCGCTGGGGCTGCACCGGAAGCCGGTCATCACCTCGTCGGAGATGAGCAGCGCCCCGTGCTCGCGGGTGATGCGCCGCATCGCCTCGGTGAACCCCGGCTGCGGCGGCACGACACCCATGTTGCCGGGCGACGCCTCCGTGATGAGGCAGGCGATCTTCTCGCCGTGCTCGGCGAAGGCGGCCTCGAGGGCGTCGACGTCGTTGTACGGCAGCACGATCGTCTCGCCGGCGGCGCTCGCCGGCACGCCCGCGGAGTCGGGCAGCGCGAACGTCGCGACGCCGCTGCCCGCGTGGGCGAGGAGGGCGTCGACGTGCCCGTGGTAGCAGCCGGCGAACTTCACGACGGTCGACCGGCCGGTGACCCCGCGGGCCAGGCGCACCGCGCTCATCGTCGCCTCGGTGCCGCTGCTGACGAGACGCACCTGCTCGACGGGCTCGACGCGGGCGACGATCTCCTCGGCGAGCGCGACCTCGTTCTCGCTCGGGGTGCCGAAGCTGAAGCCGCGGGTCGCGGCGTCCTGCACGGCGGCGAGCACGTCGGGGTGGGTGTGGCCGAGGATCATCGGGCCCCACGAGCCGACGAGGTCGACGTAGCGGTTGCCGTCGGCGTCGGTGAGCCACGGGCCGCTCGCCGAGGCGATGAAGCGGGGCGTGCCACCGACCGCGCGGAAGGCCCGGACCGGGGAGTTCACCCCGCCGGGGGTGACCGCCAGGGCCCGTTCCATGAGGGCGGCGGAGGCTTGCGTCACCCGAGAGGGAGTCTGCGCTGTCGTCTGCTCTGGTGCCGGCGTCATGGGGCCATCATGCCGACCGTGGACGGCGCCGCACGAGAGGGCCCCGCACGTCAGGCCGACCCGGCAGCCCTCGGCACCCGCGTGGGCCAGCCGGGCTACGTGGACTACGGCTGCGTGGACTCGCTGGCCTCGCTGGACTCGGTGGACTCGGTGGACTCGGTGGGCTCGCCGTCTTCGATGGCCTCCTGCACGCGGGTCATCACGTGGCCGAGGGTGCGTAGCTGCGCCGGATCGAGCAGATCGACGAGGTGGGCGCGCACCCCGCGCACGTGCACCGGGGCCAACCGCAGGATGAGGTCGTGCCCCCGCGACGTGAGGCCGAGCCCGACTCCGCGCCGGTCGCCGGGGATGCGCTCGCGGCGCACGTAGCCGCGACGCTCGAGGCGCATGGCGGTGTGGCTCAACCGGCTGCGGGAGTAGACGACGATCTCGGCGAGCACCGACATCCGCATGCCTTCACCGGGCGCCTCGGACAACAGCGCGAGGATCTCGTATTCCGACAGGCTCACGCCGTGTGGTTGCAGGTCGTGTTCGAGCGCCTCGGTGAGCAGCCGGCTCCCGCGCAGATAGGCCCGCCACACGCCCTGCTCGGAATCGGTCAGCCAGGGGTTCTCGGCACCGCGGCAGGCGCCCTCGGCGCCGACTTCGTCCGGATCCGTGGCGTGCATTTCGCCACCGTAGCGCCGCCCACGGCACCCGGGCACGCCCGTCGCTGCCACCGCGCGCCCGCCCCGTGGCAGCACCCGCCGAACTCAACCAAAGGATGCCTCGCCTCCATCGAACGATGCCCTCCCTCCACCCACCCCACCATGGCCGAA
>NZ_BCNQ01000028.1 GCF_001515525.1 Piscicoccus intestinalis NBRC 104926
GGGCACGTGAACCGGGAGGCCGGGCAGGGTCGGTCAGGCGCGCAGGAGCTGGGCCGCGTACAGGGCGTAGTAGGTGAGGATCGAACTCGCGCCGGCGCGGCGGATCGAGGTGAGGGTCTCGAGCACGACGCGGTCGCGGTCGATCCAGCCGTTGGCGGCGGCGGCCTCGATCTGCGCGTACTCCCCCGACACCTGGTACGCGCACACCGGCACGTCGACCGACTCCGAGACGGCGCGCACGACGTCGAGGTAGGGCAGCGCCGGCTTGACCATGACGATGTCGGCGCCCTGCTCGACGTCGAGCGCGACCTCGCGCAGCGACTCGCGCAGGTTGCCCGAGTCCTGCTGGTAGGTGTTGCGGTCGCCGGTCAGCGTCGAGGCGACGGCCTCACGGAACGGGCCGTAGAAGCCGGAGGCGTACTTGGCCGAGTAGGCGAGCACGACGACGTCGGCGTGACCGGCCGCGTCGAGGGCGTCGCGGATGACGCCGATCTGGCCGTCCATCATCCCGGACGGCCCGACGACGTGGGCGCCGGCGCGAGCCTGGGCCACCGCCATGTCGGCGTACCGCTCCAGCGTCGCGTCGTTGTCGACGACCGTGCGCCCGCTGGGGTCGGTGCTCAGCACCCCGCAGTGCCCGTGGTCGGTGAACTCGTCGAGGCACAGGTCGGCCATCACCGAGGTCGCGTCACCGACCTCGGCGCGCACCGCGGCCAGCGCCCGGTTGAGCACGCCGTCGGAGTCGGTGGCGCCGCTGCCGACGGCGTCCTTGGCGACCGGCACGCCGAAGAGCATGATGCCCCCCAGGCCCGCGTCGGCCACCGCCCGCGCCTCGCGCACCAGCGAGTTCATCGAGTGCTGCACGACCCCCGGCATCGAGGTGATCGGCCGCGGCTCGCCGTCGTCGCCGAGGTCCTCGGCGACGAAGACGGGCAGGATCAACTGCGCCGGGTCCAGCCGCGTCTCGCGCACCAGGGCCCGCAGCGCGGGCGTCGTGCGCAGCCGACGCGGCCGGATCCGGGATCCGGCCCACGCCATCAGCGGGCCTTGCGGCGACCGGTCGTGCGGGCCTCGCTCGGCCGGCGCAGCGGCTCCCCGCCGGCGCGGGCCTGCTGCTGCAGCACGGTGCCGTAGTCGGCGAGGGCGTCGATGAGAGCGTCGCCGCTGGCCGTCTCCGCGATGACGGAGACGGTGAGCCCGTGCTCCTGCGCGGTCTTGGCCGTGGCCGGGCCGATGCACGCGACGACGGTGTTGGGGTGCGGCTTGCCGGCGATGCCGACGAGGTTGCGCACCGTCGAGCTCGACGTGAAGACGACCGCGTCGAACGCGCCCGACTTGATCGCCTCGCGGGTCGGCGCGGGCGGCGGGGCGGCGCGCACCGTGCGGTAGGCGGTGACGTCGTCGACCTCCCAGCCCATCTCCTGCAGCCCGGCGACGAGGGTGTCGGTGGCGATGTCGGCCCGCGGCAGCAGCACGCCGTTGATCGGGTCGAGCACGTCGTCGTACGGCGGCCACACCTCGAGCAGCCCGCGTGCGGACTCCTCACCGGCGGGCACGAGGTCGGGCTCGACTCCCCAGTCGCGCAGCGCCTGCGCGGTGACCCCGCCGACGGCGGCGATCTTCAGGCCCGCGAAGGCCCGCACGTCCAGGCCGATCTCGGCGAGCTTCTCCTTGACGGCGCGCACGGCGTTCACCGACGTGAAGCCGACCCACTCGTAGCGTCCGGTGACCAGGCCCTTGATCGCCTTCTGCATCTGCTGCGGCGTGCGCGGCGGCTCGACGCTGATCGTCGGCACGACCTCGCCGACGGCGCCGTACCGGGCGAGCCGCGTCAGGGTGCCGCCGGCCTGGTCCTTGGTGCGCGGCACCAACACGCGCCACCCGAACAGCGGCCGCGTCTCGAACCACGACAGTTCCTCACGGGCAGCCACGGTGCAGCCGACGACCGCGGAGGCGGGCTCGATGGCCTCGGACTCGATGAGACCGACCGCCTCCTCCAGCGTCGTCGTCACCGTGCGCTGCGCGGTGGTCGTCGGGTCGGCGGTCAGCGCCACGGGCGTCTGCGCGTCGCGCCCGGCGGCGAGCACCCGGGACAGGCCCGCGGCGATCTGCCGGCCGTCGCCGGTGAGCACGACGGTGACGGTGTCGGCGGCCGCGCTGCTCCAGTCGGCCCGCTCGGGGTCGCCGCAGCTGGTCACGACCGTCGGAGAGTCGTTCGAGGTCAGCGGCACGCCCGCGTAGGTCGGGGCGGCGTGCGCGGTGCTGACGCCCGGCACGACCTCGACTTCCAGACCCGCCCGGTGACAGGCTCCCAGCTCGGTGGCCAGGCCGTTGAACGTGCCGGGGTCGCCGGTCATGAGCCGCACGACGAGCGGCCGGTCCGCGGAGCGCTCCGCACCCGCCGCACCGGCCGGCGCGCTCGGCGCGGTCGATCCGGTCGGGGAGTCGGTCTTCTCGTCCATGTCCGTGGCCCCCTGGGCGCCGCGCGGGTCGGTCGAGTCGGTGCGCTCGGGCGTTGTCGCCGCCGAGGCCGTCGAGGCTGCCGAGGCCGTCGAGGCTGCCGAGGCCGGCTGGGTCGCCGGAGCCACCGGCGTCGCCTGCTGCGCGGTGCGCACGAGCAGCTTGGCCCGCGACGCGCGGTTCAACTCCACGCTCTCGTCGGCGATGCCGGCGTCGACGATGCGGGCCTCGGGGCGGGCGTGGTGGGCGACGAAGTCGGGCGAGACACCCGCGTCGACGACGAGCACGTCGGCCTCCGCGATGAGATCGCGGCCGCGCACGGTCAGCAGGCCCGGGTCGCCCGGTCCGGCTCCGACGAAGGCCACGCGGGCCGGTCGAGGTGCCGAGCCGGACATGGGGATGGGTGCGCCCTGGGTCGGCGCGGTGGTGCGGTCGCGGCCGGTGACGCTCACGTCTGGCACTCCTGTTGGTCGGTGTCGTCCGCGCTGCTCACGCGGGCGTCGGAAGGGGTTCTGGTCGGGCCGGGGCCGCTCATGGGGGTGGCGCCTCCGGCGATTCGTCGAGGAGCCGGTGCGCGAGCGCCCGGCCCAGGTCGGTGGCGGCGTCCCACGTGCCCGTGAGGCTGCCGCGGCGGGCGGTGTCGACCGCAGGCTTCGAGACCGATGCGCCGGAGCCCGTATCCGTGCTGTCCGTGCTGCCGGCAGCGGCCGCGCTGGAAGCACTGTCGGCGGCGTCCGCGCCGGCCGCGACGGCCTCGGCGCTGACGGTCGCCACGAGCGAGGCCTGGGCGCCGAGGAACGCGTCGAGCTGCAGCCCGGTCTGGCCCTCGGGCCGGGCGAACGCACCGATGGGGGCGGTGCAGCCGGCCTCGAGCGTCGCCAGCAACGCGCGTTCGGCCTCGACGGCCGCGCGGGTGCGGGGGTCGTCGAGCGCACCGAGCGCCGCGACGAGGTCGGGCCGGTCGGCGCGGCACTCCAGCGCGAGGGCGCCCTGGCCGGCGGCGGGCAGCAACACGTCGGTGGGCAGCGTCTGGGTGATGTGTCCGCGCAGCCCGAGCCGGGCCAGGCCGGCGCAGGCGAGCACGACGGCATCGAGGTCGGCACCGACCCGTCGCAGCCGGGTCTCCACGTTGCCGCGGATCGGCACGATCTGCAGGTCGGGTCGTCGCACCGCGAGCTGCGCGGCCCGCCGCGGGGAGCCGGTGCCCACACGCGCCCCGGGAGGCAGGGCCTCCAGGGTCAGGCCGTCGCGGGCGCACAGGGCGTCGCGGGGGTCTTCGCGGGTCGGCACGGCGGCGACGACGAGCCCGGGTTCGGGTGCCACCGGCAGGTCCTTGAGGGAGTGCACGGCGAGGTCGATGCGACCGTCGTGCAGCGCCCGGCGCAGCGCGCTGGCGAACACCCCGGTGCCGCCGATCTGCGTCAGCGGCGCGGCGTTGACGTCGCCTTCGGTGACGATCTCGACGAGCTCGACGCTGTGGCCGCGGTCGGTCAGCAGGTCGGCGACCCACTGCGACTGGGTCGTGGCGAGCCGGCTGCGTCGGGTGCCGAGCCGCAGCGTGCCGGTGAACGGCGCCTGCGCGGCGTCGGTCCGGCGCGGTTCGGTCGTGCGGGTGGTCACCGCGTCACCCCCGGCGAGGGCGTCGCGCCGCTGGTCGCGGCGCTGCCCGGGTCGAGGTCGAACAGTTCGCGCAGGGCGCGGGCGTAGTCGGCGCCGTCGGCGCCGGTCAGCTGCTTGACGCGCACGGTCGGCGTGTGCAGCAGCTTCTCGACGACCCGGTGGATCGTCAGCTGCACCTCGGCGCGGGTCAGGTCGTCCATGCCGGGGGCCTTGGCGTCGAGCCGGGCGAGTTCCGCGGCCACCACGTCGGCCGCGTGGGTGCGCAACGCCGCGACGGTGGGCCCGACCTCCTGGCCGCGACGCGCGACGAGATAGGCGGCGACCTCGGCGGTGATGAGGTCGCGCACGGCACCGACTCCGGCTCCGTCGGCGCGGGCGGCGAGGCGTTCGCCGATCTCGGCGAGCCCGACGAGCCGGGTGTTCGGCAGCAGCGCCACGTCGGGGTCGACGTCGCGCGGCAGGGCGAGGTCGATGATCGCGCGTCGCGAGGCCCGCCCCGGCGCCGACTCGGCCGCCTCGGCGAGCGCGTCGGCCTTGACGACGTACCCGAGGGAGCCGGTGCAGGTGAGCACGACGTCGGCGTCGACGAAGGCCTCGTGCAGCTCGTCCCAGGGCAGGGGCCGGCCCCCGCTGTCCTGCGCCAGCCGCTGCGACTTGGCCCAGGTGCGGTTGACGATCGTCAGGGAGGCGGGCCGCCCGCGGGCGATCGTCGTGGCCGCCAGACCGCTCATCGCGCCGGCGCCGATGACGAGCACGTGCGCGGCGGACAGCGGACCGACGTAGTCGATGGCCGCGGCCAGCCCCTCGGAGATGAGATCGCGCCCGGCCCGGTCGATGTCGGTCTCGGCGTGCGCGCGCTTGCCGACGCGCAGCGCCTGCTGGAAGAGCGCGTTGAGGGCCGGGCCGGCGGTGCCCGCTCCCCGGGCACTTTCGAGCGAGGCCCGCAGCTGCCCGAGAATCTGCGGCTCGCCCACCGCCATCGAGTCCAGCCCGCAGGCCAGCTGGAAGACGTGCGCGATCGCGCGGTCCTCGTAGTGCACGTAACAGTGGTCGGCCAGCGCCGAGCGGGACATGCCGGTGGCCGCGACCAGGGCCGCGCCGATGTCGTCGACCGAGCCGTGGAAGGCGTTGACCTCGGCGTACACCTCGAGCCGGTTGCACGTCGCGACGACGACCGCCTCGGAGACGTTCTCACCGCGCAGCACGTGCTGCGCCAGGGTGGCGCCGCCGTCGGCATCGAGCGCGACCCGCTCGAGCACGTCGATCGGCGTCGATCGGTGGGACATCCCCATGACGACCAGACTCATCGCGCCACCTGCCTCTCCGTATCCACCCGTGCCGTCGTCTCGTGGGCCGGGGTATCGACATCTTCGATGCTGCGGCCCGTCAGCGCGGCCGAAAGGCCGCCAGAAAACCTGCGCGGACCCCGATCGAGATCCGCGTCGTCACCCAGGTCGCCGGCCACATCGTCACCCGCGCCGCCGCCGTCGTCGGAAGTGTTCTCAGCCGCCTGGGCCCGCGAGCGGAAGGCGAGTACCGCCAGCTCGGTGGCCATGTCGACGCGACGCACCAGCACCCGCTCGGGCACCTGCAGCGGGCCCGGCGCGAACGTCAGCAGCGAGGTGACCCCCGCGTCGACGAACGCGTCACACGCCTCCTGCGCTCCCTCGGCCGAGGTGGCCACCACGCCGATCCCGGCACCCTCCTCGGTCACGACCTGCGCGAGCGTCGCCACGTCTCCGATGACGACGTCTCCCACGCGGCGCCCGATGACGCCCGGGTCGCGGTCGAGCAGGGCGACGACCCGGAAACCGGACCCGACGAACCCGGGATACCCGGCGAGCGCCTGCCCGAGCCGACCGGCCCCGACGATGACGATGGGGCGCGAACCGCCGACCCCCAGTCGCCGGCCGATCTCAGCGGCGAGATGCGCGGCGTCGTACCCGACCCCACGCACGCCGTACGAGCCGAGGTAGGACAGATCGCGACGCAACTGCGCCGGGTTCACCCCCGCGGCAGCGGCCAGATCGCCGGACGATACCGTGTCGATGTCGTGGCGGAGGAAGTCGCTCAGCGCCCGGAGGTACTCCGGCAGCCGCGCCACCGTGGCATCAGGGATGTCACGAGGTGTTGCGGTGTCGGCAGGCAACGGAAGTCACCGGCTCCTTCGGCGTTCGGGTTGTCACCCCGCCCGGGGGCGGTGTGGCGAAAGTCGCGTCACAGGAAACATGACGACCGTGCTTACCTTATGTGCGCGCGTCGTCTTGTTCCAAACCCTGAACGCCGCCTGGACCGGCCTGCGGAACAGCGACCCACGGGTCCCGACGCCCGCGATGCGTGTGCGACCTGCACACCCCTGGCAGATCTCCCGGCGGATCGGTTGCGCGGACGCCCCGCCCGGGACGGCCAGGTTTCTCAGGCCGACCTCAGCCCGGAGGCGGTCAGGGCGGTGCGCAGCCGACCCTCGCTGACCCGCCAGTAGTCGTGCGGGCGCCCGTCGACCAGCGTGATCGGCAGCTGCTCCCACCACATCGGGTCGGGGTTCTCGACGTCGAGGATCGACTGCTCCTGCCACCCGACGCCGAGTTCGTCCGTCACGCGCACGACGACCTCCCGGGCCAGCGTGCACAGATGACAACCGGGCTTGGTGATCAAGGTGACGCGAGGTTCGTCAGTGCTCATCGCTCCACTCTATGGAACCGGTGGTCAGGCGAACGCCTGGAGAACACAGTGTGGACAGGGCGCGTCGCTCGGACCGTGTGCTCAGGGGTTGCTCAGGGGGTGCTCAGAACGCCGAGCCGCGGTCGGCCAGCAGCACGTGCAGGCGGCTCTGGATGGTCTCGCGCACCCGGTCGGTCAGCTCGAACACGAGCAACGAGTCCTCCGCGGCCTCGGCCCCGAGGTCGGCCACCTCGACCGGGGGTGAGAAGTCGATGATCCACCGGCTCGGCAGCGGCACCAGCCCGAGCAGCCCCAGGTGCGGGAACGTCGGCGTGACCGGGAAGTACGGCACGTCGAGCAGGTGGGCCAGAGCCGTCAGGTCGCCGATCTTGGGGTAGATCTCCTCCGCGCCGACGATCGCGCACGGCACGATCGGGGCGCGGGTGCGCAGCGCGGTGCCGACGAAGCCGCCGCGGCCGAAGCGCTGCAGCCGGTACCGGTCGGCGAACGGCTTGCCCAGGCCCTTGAAGCCCTCGGGCCACACGGCGACGAGTTCGCCGGCCGCGAGCAGGCGCTGCGCGTCGCTGGGGGCGGCCAGCGTGGTGCCGCCGGCGCGCGCCGTCTCACCGAACACCGGGAGCCGGAACAGCAGGTCGGCCCCCAGCAGCCGCAGGTGCCGCCCGCGCGGGTGGGTGTCGTGCACGGCGACCTGGGTCATCAGGCAGTCGATCGGCAGGGTGCCCGAGTGGTTCGCGACGATGAGCGCCGCGCCGTCGTCGGGGATGTTCTCGATGCCGCGCACCTCCACCCGAAACCAGCGCCGGTACAGCACCCGGAGCACCGGCAGGTAGATGTGCTCGGTGAAGTCCTCATCGAATCCGTAGGCGTCGACCTCGAGTTCGCCGGCGAGACGGCGGCGCAGGTAGGCCAACAGGGCCGCCACCCGCTGCTCGACCTCACGCTCGGTGAGATCTCCGCCCGCCGCGCGCACCGCCCATCGCAGCGCCGCGATGAGCGTCTCGACACCCTGCTCGAGCCGCTGTGCCAACTCCGCTTGCGCCTGAGCGGATTCGCGGTCGGTGCTCATTCGCGCGCCCCCCGTGACATCCCCGCGACCCCAGGCAGCCCCGTCATCCCCGTGATCCCTGCTACCCCAGGCAGCCCGAGGCCCGGGTGGCCGGCCCGTTCAGGGCGTTCCGGGCCCTCGGGGCGTTCGCGTGGGGTGCGCGCGGCCACACCCGCGGCGAAGTCGACGAGGGTGGCTCGGGTCGACCACCGTGGCTCCATCCGCAGCACGGTGCGCATGCGTGCCGTGTCGAGGGCGCGCCCCCACATCAGGTAGTCGATCTGGTCGTTGGTCAGCGTCGGGGCGCCGAAGCGGCGGGCGAGCGAGCCGAGGCGCCGGCCGGGCACCGTCGGCAGCGGCAGGGTCGGGCTGCCCAGCAGGCGGGCGGCCTGGCTCAGGGTGACCACCCCGTCTCCGGCGACGTTGACGACGCCCTCACAGGTGCCGGTCGCGGCGGCCGCCAGCGCGTCGACCGCGTCGTCGGGGTGCAGCAGCTGCAGCCTCGCGTCGTAGCCGAGCGGCACGGGCAGCACCGACGAGCGCAGGTAGTCGGTGAAACTCGACTGCACCTGGCTGCCGACCATGTGGGCCATCCGCAGCACGCAGGTCGCGACATCGGGGCGCCGCCGCGCGAGCGAGCGCACGTAGCCCTCCACCTCGACCGCGTCGCGCAGGTACCCGCCGCGGATGCGCGCCCCCGTCGGCATGCCCTCGGTGAACACGGCCGGATCCTTCGGCGACGAACCGTACACAGAGGCAGTCGATTTCAGGATGAAGCGGCGCAGCTCGGGCCGGGCCTGACAGGCGGCCAGCAGCTGCATCGTGCCGATGACGTTGCGTTCTTTCTGAGAGTCGCGCGCGGTGCCGGACCGCACGTCGGCGCTCATCGACAGGTGCACGACGACGTCGACCCGGGCCTGCCCGATGATGCGTCCGATGAGCGGGTTGCCGATGTCGGCTCGCACGAAGTCGGCCTCACCGAGCGGGAACTGCGGTTCGGGCAGGTCCACGCCGATGACCCGGTCGACCCCGGCTCGTGTGCTCAGCTCCCGAGCCAGCCGCGCCCCGGCGTAGCGGGACACGCCGGTGACGAGCACCGTCGACATCGCACCTCCAGGTGGCCGTCAGCCGTGGCCGATGAGCCACTGGCAGCGGCGGCCGGCGTCGTCGCGGCCGCCGCCGGACATCACTTCTTGTTGCGACGCTGGTGCCGCGTCTTGCGAAGCAGCTTGCGGTGCTTCTTCTTCGCCATGCGCTTGCGGCGCTTCTTGATGACAGAGCCCATGTGTCGTCCTTGTCGTGAAGTGCGTTCGGTCGGGCTGCCCGCGATCCGGGTGCCGTGCGGCGACCCGGCGACATCGACGCAACGCGCACGCCACCGGCTTGCCGCCGCCCTCGCGGGCGCGGGCCGAACGTGCCGAAGTGGGCACGGGAGGCGGTGCGTGTGCTGCGCCGACGCGTCGGACAGTTCGACCCACCTTACTCTGCGCCGTCCGTGCCCCGGTAATCGCGAGGTCCGCCGGCCATCCGGCCCGGGCCGGCGCCGCTGGGCGCGTCCGGCGAGTCAGGGCGAGTCAGGGCGAGTCAGTCGAACCAGTGGTCCAGGCCGTGCAGCGGGAACGAGGCCTCCCGGGCCGCCATGATCGCCCGGTCGATCGCGGTCTCCGGGTCGTACCCCGACTCCCAGGAGCGCCACCAGATGCGGCCGCGCTCGGAGGTGCCGTCGCCCATGTTCGGCGGCGCCTGCACACCGAATCGCTCGGCCACGTCCTCCAGCCAGCGCTGCGGCACCTCGGTCTCCACGCTGATGTCGCGGTGCGCCGCGATGGCCACGAGGTGGGTCCACGAGCGGGGCACGACTCCCACGACCTCGTAGCCGCCGCCGCCGAGCGCCACCCAGCGGCCACCGCACAGTTCGTGGCTCAGGTCGTGCAGCGTCTGCGCGACGATGACCTGAGCGTCGACCGAGATCGACAGGTGCGCGAGCGGGTCGGTGAAATGCGAGTCGGCGCCGTGCTGGGTGACCATGATGTCGGGCTCGAAGGAGCGCACGAGCGCCGGCACGACCGCGTCGAACGCCCGCAGCCAGGCGCCGTCACCGACTCCCGGAGGCAGGGGCAGGTTGACGGCATAACCCTCGGCGTCGGGCCCGCCCAGGTCGCGGGGAAAGCCGGTGCCGGGAAACAGCACGGCCCCGGTCTCATGCACCGAAATCGTCAGCACGCGAGGGTCGTTCCAGAACATCTTCTCGACGCCGTCGCCGTGGTGGGCGTCGACGTCGACGTAGACGACCCGCTTCGCGCCGTTGTCCAGCAGCCAGTCGATGGCAAGCGCGGCGTCGTTGTAGATACAGAATCCGGAGGCTCGATCGGGCATCGCATGGTGCAGCCCGCCGGTGAAGTTCACGCCGTGTTGCGCGGAGCCGGTCCACACCGACTCCGCGACCAGCCGGCTGCCTTCGGCGATGCGGGCGCTGATCTCGTGCATGCCGACGAACGCGGGGTCGTCCTCGGTGCCGAGCCCGAACTGCTCGAGCGGGGCCGACGGGTCGAGGGACGCCTTGCGCACGGCCGCGATGTACGCCTCGTCGTGGATGCGCGCGAGCACCTCGTCGGTGGCCGCCTCCGGCGCGTCGACCTGCACGTCCGACCCTTCGAACAGCCCGAACTCGCGGCACAACCGCGCGGTGAGGTCCAGGCGCACCGGGCTCATCGGGTGGCCGAGCCCGAAGTTGTACCCGGTGAATCCGTCGTCCCAGATGACGTGGGCCTGCGTTGCCATGACCGCACCCTAGCGATTTGTTGGTCGGGACCGCCGAGTCAGCCGTGCGCCATGTGCGAACCCTGCGGTTCACGCACGGGCGCAGGCCGCGAGCGGATCAGCGTTGTGTCGGCCCGGACGGGCGAGCCCGGTTCAGCGGTGCAGGGCGAGCACCATGGCGGCCTCTTGGTCGCCGTCGTCCTCGCCGCCCTGGTGCGCCATCGGGCGTCGGTAGCCGGTGGGCCGGAAGCCGTAGCTGCTGGCGAACGCCACCGCGCGGCCGTTGTCGGTGCCGACCCAGTAGACGAGCTGGGTGTGGCCATTGTCGTGCGCCCGCCGGGCCGCGGCCTGCACCAGCGCCGCGGCGACACCGCTGCCGCGCAACTCCGAGGGCACGAAGAGACCGAAGATCTCCGCCGCGTTCTCGTACAGGTCGGTGTTCGCGCGCAGCGACAGGATGCCCACCGGCTCGGAGTCACGCTCGGCCAGCAGCCGCAGCGACCGCCGCATGCGCGTGCGCCAGAACTTCTCGTCGTACTCGGCCTCGGTGGCGTGGTCGGCGACGAAGGCCTCCGGCGACTCCTTCAGTGCGCGCAGGCGGAATTCCTTGTACTGCTCCCACTCGTCTTCCCCGAGGACCCGGATACTGATTTCGCTCACGCGGCTCACCTTTCGTGCAGGGGCATACCCCCGGACCGGTCCCACAGTAACAGCGGCGAGGCGACCGTAACCCGCTCCGGTCCCCCGGTGAATTCGAGCTGTTCACAGCAGCGCGAACGGCGCCCGGCGACGAAACGTGGCGAAACGCCGGGGTTCGCGCGCCGCCCGGCGCCCTCAGCCGCCCAGCTCCTGGGACCGAGCCTGGGCGGCCTCCATGCCGGCGATGATCGCCGATCGGAGCCCGTGTCGGTCGAATTCGCGCAGCGCCGCCGCGGTGGTGCCGCCGGGGCTCGTGACCTGCTCGCGCAGAAGCCCGGGCGAGGTGTCCGAATCCCGCAGCATGGTCGCCGACCCCAGCAGGGTCTGCACGGCAAGCTGGGTGGCCACCGGCCGCGGCAGCCCGAGCAGCACGCCCCCGTCGATGAGGGCCTCGGCGATCGCGAAGACGTACGCCGGCCCGGAGCCGGACAGCGCGGTGACCGCGTCGAGTTGCTTCTCCGGCACCGCGACCACCTGGCCGCAGGCGCTCAGCAGCTCGCGAGCGAGGTCCAGCTGCTCCGCGCCGCAGTGCTCCCCCGGGCTCAGCGCCGCCATGCCCTCACCGAGCAGCGCGGGCGTGTTCGGCATGACCCGCACGGTGGCCGCCCCCGCCGGCAGATGCTGCGACAGCGTCGCCAGCCGCCACCCCCGCCGCGAGGCTGACGACGAGCGCGTCGGCGCCGAGCGCGGGGGCGATGTCGTCGAGCACCCCGGGCACATCCGGCGGCTTGACCGCCACGACGACCAGGTCGGCGCCGTCGGCGGCGGCGGCGTTGTCGGGCGCGACGACCACGCCCCGCTCGCGCCAGCGGCCGGCCGCGGCCTCGTCGAGCGTCGTGATGCGCGCCCGCTCGGGCGTGACGATCCCGGCCCGCAGCACCGCCTCCAGCACCGCCGACCCCATGGCACCGGCTCCCAGCAGGGCCAGCATGTGTTCTGCCATCAGGCGCTCCTCACGCTCTGGTTCGCTCGGTCATCGGGAGCCCGAGGCGCCCAGCAGCGACGGCACGTCGCCGGGGCGCTCGGCCACCCGCTCGACGAGGTAGGGATACCAGTCCGGCCCGTAGGGCAGGTAGACCCGCATCCGTCCGCCGCGGTCGGCGACCACCGTCTGCCGGCGTGGCCGCACGCCGTACGACAGCTGGTACTCCACGTCGTCGGGGCCCAGGCCGCGGCGGCGCGCGAGCTCCTCGGCGATCGCGATGAGCCGCGGATCGTGGGTGGCCACGGTGGGGTGCGCGCCCGGCTGCAGCAGCAGCTGCAGGCAGCGCACGTAGGCGCGGTCGGCCTCACGGCGGCCGCGGACGGTGCCGGGCGCGCGCACCGGGCCCCGGACGAGCCGCACCGGCACCCCGGCGCGGGTGAGTTCGGCGCAGTCGCTCTCGGTGCGGGCCACGCTGGCCCCCAGCGCCACTCCCACGTCGGCGTTGAGATCGCGGCGCAGTCGGGCGACCGCCGCCAGCACCGCGGCCTGGTCGAGGCCGGGTTCGGTCTCCACGGTCACGCGCGTGCCCGCCTCCGCGGCGCCGGCGACGATGTCGCCGGTCATCTCGGTGGCCATCGCCAGGCCGTCGCGGCCCACGTGGGCGCCGAGCAGGCCCAGCCGCAGGCTGATGTCGGTGCGGCCGTCCTGCGCGTAGCCGGCCTGCGTGAGGCGACGCAGCAGCTTGCGCAGCCGCTTGCGGCGGTCCTTGGCCTCGCTGCGGTCGATCGGGTCGGCGGCCAGGTAGGTCGCGCTGACGAGGCGGCCGCGGGCGAGCAGCTCGCCGGTGACGTCGAGTTCGGCGGTCAGCGACTCGCCGGCGATGCAGCGGCGCACGAGGCGCGCGCTCACGCCGCGCGACTCCACGAACCGGCGGGCCCGGGGGTCCTGCACGACGCGTGTCACCAGTTCACTCGCGCCGGGTCGTGCCGTCATGCCCGCTCCCGCCCGCCTCGGCTCAGTCGCCGAGCCATCGCCATCGGTTCCGACCGTTCGCCGGAATCGCCTGTCGCAGTAGTCGATTCGTCGACCAACTCGGCCTCCTCGGGGTCGTTCGACTGGCCCAGGTGCGTGCGGGCGAAGGCCAGCGACGCGCGCAGGTCGGCCTGTCGGTGTCGGCCTCCTCGCCGCCTCGTGTTGACCTCGATCGTCACGTCGCCGGTATAGCCGTCGCGCACCAGGCCCGCGAGGAACTCGGCGCACGGCTGGTTGCCGCGCCCCGGAACCAGGTGCTCGTCCTTCAGCGAGCCGCTGCCGTCGGCCAGATGCACGTGCGCGAGCCGGGAACCGAGCGCCGCCTGCATGGCCAGCGCGTCGCTGTGCGCGGTCGAGGCGTGCGAGAGGTCGATCGTCACGTGGTCATAGGGCTGCGACACCGGGTCCCAGGCGGGCAGGTAGGCCTGCACATGCCGCTGTCGCGCCCGCCACGGGAACATGTTCTCCACCGCGAGCGTGATGTCGCGCTCGTGCTCGCGCTCGGCCACCCCGTCGACGAACGTGCGGGCGTACTCCCGCTGCCAGCGGAACGGTGGGTGCAAAACAATTGTCGGGCAACCCAATTCGTGGGCAAGGTCGATGGATCGGTCGATCTTTGTCCACGGGTCGCTGGCGCCGTAGACGCGCTGCGCGACGAGCAACGTGGGGGCGTGGATGGAGGTGACCGGCACCCCGTGCCGCTCGGCGAGGCGCCCCAGGATGGCCGCCGACTGCGTGACCGGGTCGGACAGAACCATGACCTCGACGCCGTCGTAACCGAGCCGGGCCGCGGTCTCGAAGGCCGCCGCGACGCCCATCGGGTACACCGAGGCGGTCGACAGGGTGACCCGCGCTGGGCTCGCGGCGGGCACCCCAGCGGGCTCGGCGTCGGGCTGCGCGCCGGAGTCCGGGTGGTGGCGGTGAGAACCCGGGCGGGCCGGAGTGCCAGACGAGGGACTCGGCGAGGAGGCCGCAGCAGGGGTCCGCGGCGTCCGCCGTTTCTCCGACATGGCCTCAACCATAGCGAGCGGCCGCGACGGCTCAGGGAGCCGGGATGAGGTCCAGGTGCTGCAGGATGATGCCCTCGCGCAGCGCCCACGGGCACACGACGAGCTGCTCGATGCCGACGAGATCCATGACGGCCTCGATGACCAGCGCCCCGGCGAGCATCTGCTGGGACCGGTGGTTGGACACCCCGGGCAGGTTCGAGCGCGACTTGGCGCCCAGCTTGGCCAGCTTGGGCACGATCTTCTTGAGGTCCGCGCGCTCGAGCGTGCGCCGCACGTACGGGCCCTCGCCACTGGGCGCCGCCCCCGCCAGGCGCGCCAGCGACCGGATGGTCTTCGACGTGCCGACGTACAGGTCGGGTTCGCCGACCCGGCTCAGCTCGCGCATGACCCCGGCCACCTGCACCCGCACGTGGGTGCGCACCGCCTTGACGTCCGCCGGGTCGGGCGGGTCACCGACGAGGCGCTCGCGGGTGAGCCGGCCGGCCCCCAACGGGAGGCTGAGCGCCACGTCGGGGTCCTCGTCGGCGCCGGAGGCCAGTTCGAGCGAGCCGCCGCCGATGTCGACGAGCAGCAGCCGGCCCGCGGACCAGCCGAACCAGCGTCGGGCCGCCAGGAACGTCAGCCGCGACTCGGCCTCCCCGGACAGGACGCCCAGATCGATGCCGGTCTCGGCGAGCACGCGAGCGAGCACGTCGTCGCCGTTGGGGGCCTCGCGGATCGCGCTGGTGACGAACCCCATCAGCTGTTCGATGCCGAGATCGTCGGCCAGCTCTCGGCATTCGTGCACGAACGCGACGAGTCGGTCGGCTCCTTCAGCGGAGATGTCGCCGCTGGCGGTGGTGTGCTCGGAGAGCCGCAGATCGATCTTGTGACTGGTCGCCGGCAGCGGCTGCGCGCCCCAGTGGGCGTCCACGACCAGCAGGTGCACGGTGTTGGATCCGACGTCGATGACCCCGAGGCGCATGCCCGCACGCTATCCGTTGCGGTCGCCGCGTCACCTCGCGGCCTACAGTGTCGGCGATGGAGTGGTCAGCAGCACAGTCGCCCACCGCCTCGCCCGCCCGGGTGTGGGTGGAGTTCGAGGACCCGGCCGAGCCGGCTCAGCGGTTCCGCCTCGACCTGGCGTGGCTCACGTCCGGGTACCGGTGCATCTTCGGCGCGGGCTGCCGCGGGCTGTCCGCGCAGCGCCCGCACGACGGCTGCTGCGGCCTCGGCGCCCACTTCTGCGACGCCGACGACCTCACCCGCGTGGCCGGGGTCGTCGCCGAACTCACCGCCGACACCTGGCAGTTCGCCGGACTCGCGGGCGCATCGAACGGAGCGGGTGACGACGCGCCGGCACGCGCCGCCGACGCGGCCGGACCGTACTGCGGGTGGACCGAGCTGGAGGACGGGGAACGCAAGACGCGGGTCGTCGACGGCGCGTGCATCCTGCTCAACCGCGAGGGATTCCCCGGCGGAGCCGGGTGCGCGCTGCACGCGCACGCCCTGCGGCAGGGCCGTTCGCCCGTGCTGGCCAAACCCGACGTGTGCTGGCAGCTGCCGATCTACCGCGACTACCGCACGGTCGAGCTGCCCGACGAGTCCAGCTACCTGGAGGTGACTATCGGGGAGTACGAACGTGGTCGGTGGGGTCCCGGCGGCCACGACTTCGACTGGTACTGCTCCGGATCCGCGCTCGCCCACGCTCACGACGAGCCGCTGTACGTCAGCCACGCCGACGAGTTGACCGAGCTCATGGGGGCAGCCGGCTACGCCGAACTGGTGCGGCACTGCGACGCCCACCTGACCGCCGTCCGGGCCCTGGACGCCGGGCCGACCCGCGAGTTGCTGCCGCTGTTCGTGCACCCGGCCACCCTCGCCGCGCACGGCGGGCGAGCGCTGGGGCGCGACCGCGGGGAGGATCCGCGATGACGGAGCCGGGCGCGGGTTTCCCGGCTCCGGGAGTCGCCTCCGCGGCGACGGGGCCGTCCCCGGCTCCGTCGCCGGCGGCCCGGCCGAGCCCGAACATCTGGGAGCACCCGGACATCTACGAACTGGAGAATCGGGGCGTCGACCCGGACGGGGTGCTCGCGAGAGAGATGCGCCGGATCGCGGACTGGCGGGGCACCCGGGTGCTCGACGTGGGATGCGGATCCGGTTTCCATCTGCCGATGTTCGCGGCCGACGCGGCGCGGGTGGTCGGCGTCGAGCCGCATCCCCCGCTGGTCGCCGCCGCCCGCCGGAGAATCGCCGGTGACGCCGCTGGCGCGGGGCTCGACAACGTCGAGGTCATCGAGGCGCTGGCCCAGGAACTGCCGTGCGAGGACGACTCGTTCGACGTCGCGCACGCCCGCTGGGCGTACTTCTTCGGCCCCGGCTGCGAACCCGGGCTCGCCGAACTCGAGCGGGTCATGGCGCCCGGCGGCACCGCCTTCGTCATCGACAACGACGCCTCCCGCTCCACGTTCGGCGGCTGGTTCCGTCGGCAGTGGCCGGCCTACGACCACACGGCCATCGAGCGTTTCTGGCGGCGCCGCGGGTGGCAGCGCGAGCCGCTGCTGATCCGCTGGGACCAGCCCACGCGGGCCGAGTTCGAGGCGGTCGTCGGCATCGAGTTCGACCCCCAGCTGGCCGCGAGCATCCTGCGCGAGCACGCCGGCACCGGCGTGGACTACGCGGTCAACCTGTGGTGGCGCCGGTACTGAGGCTCAGCCCCACCGGCTCCCCGGTCTCCCAGGGGCCTACTCGCCCTCTTCGTCGGCCGGGTGCACCCCGGCGCTCTCCTGCGCGTCGTCGTCCCAGGCCGCGCGCTCCCGGGCCTGCGCCACCGCGTCGGGGCTCTCGTCGGTGGGCAGCCCGCCGACGAGTTCGCCACCGCTGCCGTCGCGCTCGCCCTCGTTGAGCTCCTCGGGGCTGGGTGCGGCGCCGTCGGTCGGCACGTCCGGAGGCGGGGCGCCGGGGTCGTCGGCGAGCTGGGACTGCGGGTCCAAGGCGTCGGTCATGGCCCCACCTTGGCATCACCCGCGGCGCGCCGCGAGAGGGAGGTCACCCTCCGGTCATCGTCGAGTCGCCGGCGCGCCCTCACCGGCATCGCGCCCGTCGGCATCGCGGCCGCCGGGGTGGGTGGCCCGCCGGAGCCGCCGCACGGGACCGGGCAGCGCGTATTCGTCGCGTCCGAGGCGGGCCAGCGGCGCCAGGTCGGCGAACCGCGGGTGCGGCAACCGGCCCGGCTCCGGCTCCGGCTCCTCCAGCACGTCCCGCGCGAGGGCGACGTGCACGACGCGGCCGAGCACGATCGTCGAGGCTCCCAGGTCGAGGGCCGCGTGCAGGCGGCACTCCAGGGCCACCGGAGAGTCGGCGACCCGGGCCGCGTCGACCGTCGCCGCCGGTTCCGTGGCCAGCCCCGCGACGTCGAATTCGCTGACGCCCGCGGGCTGGTCCGCGCCGCTGACGTTCACCTCGTCGATGAGCGCGGCGGGCGCCAGGTGCACGACGAACTCCCCGGTGGCGCGCACGTTGCGCAGCGTGTCCTTGACGCCGACCGACGTGAACTGCACGATCGGCGGGTTCGCGCTGGCCACGGTGAAGAACGAGTGCGGCGCGAGGTTGTCGACGCCGGCGGACGAGCGCGTCGACACCCAGGCGATCGGGCGCGGCACGACCACGGCCGTCAGCAGGCGGTAGACGTCACCGGGTCGGTGCTCGCTCGGGTCGATCTCGAGTCGGCTCATCCCCCCATCCTCGCCCCTGGACGCCCCCGCGCCACCAGGGAATCTCGCCGCCGCACCGGGCCGCGAGCTCGGCCCTGCGCGGTCTTGTCGGTGCTCACACCTACGGTGTGCCTCATGTCGACGAGGAACACCGCCCGCACCCGCCGCGACCGGCCCGCCTACCGCTGCGCCGAGTGCGGCTGGACCGCCGTGCGCTGGGTCGGGCGCTGCGGCGAATGCCAGGCCTGGGGCACGGTCGAGGAGGTGGGCGCCGCGAGCGGCAGTCCGACGCTGCGCACCGCTGCGGCGCCGGTGGCCGCCCGGGCCGCGGTGCCGATCGCCGAGGTCGATCCCGCCACGACCCAGGCCGTGAGCAGCGGCATCGGCGAGCTCGACCGGGTGCTCGGAGGCGGGCTCGTGCCCGGCGCGGTGGTGCTCGTCGCCGGCGAGCCCGGCATCGGCAAGTCCACTCTGCTGCTCGACGCGGCGGCGCGCGGGGCCGCCCGCGGCCGTCGGGTGCTCTACGTCAGCGGTGAGGAGTCGGCCGGGCAGGTGCGGTTGCGGGCCGAACGCATCCGCGCCCTCGAGTCGTCGCTGTATCTGGCGGCCGAGACCGATCTGGCGCAGGTGCTGGCCCACATCGACGCGATCCGGCCGGAGCTGCTCATCGTCGACTCGGTGCAGACGGTGGCCAGCGACGAGGTGGACGGGTCGGCCGGCAACGTGTCCCAGGTCCGTGAGGTCGCAGCCGCGCTCATCCAGGCCGCCAAGTCGCGCGGCATGGCCACGCTGCTCGTGGGGCACGTCACCAAGGACGGCTCGATCGCCGGGCCCCGCGTGCTCGAACACCTCGTCGACGTCGTGCTGTCCTTCGAGGGCGAGCGGCACTCCCGGCTGCGGCTCGTGCGGGCGGTGAAGAACCGGTACGGCCCCACCGACGAGGTCGGCTGCTTCGAGATGGGCGAGCGCGGCATCCTCGGGCTGCCCGACCCCAGCGGGTTGTTCCTGTCGGCGCGCGACGCCGCGGTGCCGGGCACGGCGGTCACCGTGGCACTGGAGGGGCGTCGCCCACTGGTCTGCGAGGTGCAGGCGCTGCTCAACGCGACGCAGGCTCCCTCGCCCCGACGCACGACGAGCGGCGTCGACTACTCGCGGACGGCGATGATCCTGGCCGTGCTCGAGCGGCACGCCAAGGTGAAGACCGGCAAGAGCGACTGTTACGTCTCGACCGTCGGCGGCGTGCGGCTCGGCGAACCGGCCGCCGACCTCGCCCTCGCCCTGGCCGTCGCCGGCTCCGCGCTCGACGTCGCGCCCCGGCCGCACACCATCGCGATCGGGGAGGTGGGGCTGGCCGGCGACATCCGCCGCGTCGACGGCCTGCCCCGGCGGCTGCGGGAGGCGGCCCGGCTGGGTTTCCGCTACGCGCTGGTGCCGCCCGCGGCCCTCGAACCCGACGAGATCCCGCGCGGGCTGTCTCTGCGCCCGGTCGACGACATCGCCGCCGCCGTGCGGGCGATGAACGACGCCCCAGCCCTGCGATGAGGAGGTGCCGACGATGGTGCAGAGCTTTGCGCAGCCGGCGGTGCTGACGGGAGCGCGAACGGTGCGGACGGCAGTGCTGTCGGGGGTGCTCTCGGCGGCGTGGCGGGCCCGGGCGACGGCCGTGCTCTCGGCGGCGTGGCGGGCCCGCGCGACGGCCGCGCTCGGCCTGATGTCAACCGTGACAGGCATCCTGACCAGCGCAATGTCCGATCCGCTCGGGGGCCTGCCTAAGATGTGGACACCGGTGTGTGCGCGGGCGACACCCCGGATCGGCGCTGGGGATCAGCCGAGCAGGAAGGACACCGGGTGTGGATCGTGCTGCCGCGGACGACCTGATGCGATCGACGCTGGCCGCGGTCGCTCCGGGCACCGAGCTGCGCGACGCCATCGAGCGGATCATCCGGGGCCGCACCGGAGCGCTCGTCGTGCTGGGGCACGACGAGGGCGTGGAGAGCATCTCCACCGGCGGCTTCCCGCTGGACATCGAGTTCTCCGCGACCCGACTGCGCGAGCTGGCGAAGATGGACGGCGCGGTCGTCCTGGATTCGACGCGCACCCGCATCGTGCGCGCGGCCACCCAGCTGTTGCCCGACGCGTCGATCGACACCAGCGAGTCCGGCACCCGGCACCGCACGGCGGAACGTACCGCGAAGCAGACCGGTTTCCCGGTCGTGTCGGTGAGCCAGTCGATGTCGCTCGCCGCGTTGTACGTCGGGGGGCAGCGACACGTGCTGGAGGGCTCGGCGGTCATCCTGTCGAAGGCCAACCAGGCCCTGCAGACGCTCGAGCGCTACAAGAACCGCCTCGACGAGGTGTCCGGCACCCTGTCGGCGCTGGAGATCGAAGACCTGGTCACCGTGCGCGACGTCACGGCCGTGCTACAGCGCCTGGAGATGGTGCGCCGCATCAACGAGGAGGTCAGTGGTTACGTCGTCGAGCTCGGCACCGACGGCCGGCTCATGACGCTGCAGCTGGAGGAGCTCATCGCCGGCATCGAGGACGAGCGCGACCTGGTCATCCGCGACTACCTGCCCGCCGAGTCCGGCCGCCGCCCGCAGGACGTGCTCGACAGCATGGCCGCGCTGTCCGCACCGGACCTGCTCGACCTGGCCGCCAGCGCTGCCGCTCTGGGGCACTCCACGCTGCCTGAGACCCTCGATGAGAGCGTCAGTCCACGCGGGTACCGGCTGCTGTCGAAGGTGCCGCGGCTGCCCGGCATCATCCGCGATCGGCTCGTCGACAACTTCGGCACGCTGCAGCGGCTGCTGGCTGCGGGGCTGGAAGACCTGCAGACCGTCGACGGAGTCGGTGAGGGCCGCGCCCGCGCGGTGCGCGAGGGTCTGTCCCGGCTCGCCGAGTCGAGCATCCTCGAGCGCTACGTCTGAGGTGGGCAGCCACCCCTGCGCCCGGGCCGGGTCGCGCGCCGGCCTGCCCGGCTTGCCCGGACTTCCGCGCGAACTGCCGGCTCGCCCCGAGCTGCCCGGCGAGCTGCGCGAGGCCGAGATCCGCGTCGACCTGCACGAGCCGGTGCTCGCGTGGTTCGACGCGCATGCGCGCGATCTGCCGTGGCGCCGCCCGGACGCCACCCCGTGGGGGGTGTTCGTCTCGGAGGTGATGTCGCAGCAGACTCCGCTGGCGCGGGTCGAACCGGCCTGGCTGCGGTGGATGCAGCGCTGGCCGACGCCCGCCGCGCTCGCGCAGGACTCCCCCGGGGAGGCCGTGCGCATGTGGGACCGGCTCGGCTACCCGCGGCGCGCGCTGCGACTGCACGAGGCGGCCACGGCCATGGTGCGCGACCACGGGGGCCGGGTGCCCGACACCGTGGAGACGTTGCTGACGCTGCCCGGCGTCGGCGCCTACACGGCCGCCGCGGTCGCCGCCTTCGCGTACGGGCGGCACAGCGTCGTCGTCGACACCAACGTGCGCCGCGTCCAGGCCCGGGCCGTCTCCGGGCGGGCACTCCCGGCTAAAGCGCTGACCGCCGCGGAGTCGGCGCTCGCGCGGCGGCTCGTGCCCGGCTCCGCCCAGCCGCCCGAGCAACCCGAGCAACCCGGGCGGCCGGACCAGGTGGATCCGCCCGAGCGGACCGGACCGGCCGCACTGGCCGCGCGCTGGAACGTCGCCATCATGGAGCTCGGAGCGCTCGTCTGCACCGCCCGGGCGCCGCGCTGCGGCCAGTGCCCGATCGAATCGACCTGCGCGTGGCGGGCCGCGGGTTGTCCGCCTGACGACGGGCCACCGCGGCGCGGGCAGGCGTGGGCGGGCACCGACCGCCAGGTGCGCGGGGCACTCATGGCCGTGTTGCGCGCGGCGACCGGCCCGGTGCCGCGCAAGCAGGTGCTCGCCGCCTGGCCGCAGGACGAACAACGCGCGCGGCGCTGCCTGCACGGACTGCTCGAGGACGGCCTCGCGGAGCCGGTCGACGACGATCGCGTCGCGCTCCCCGCCTAGGCCCACCGAGGCCGCCGCTCACCGCGTGGCGGGCGACCTCTGAGCGCTCGCGCAGAGCCGTTGACGGAACGATCGAACCGGACGGGCCGATCCGGATGTGCCCTGCCTCACACTGGGGGTCATGCCTTTCCTGCAACAACAGCGCGTGCGCCTGCCCGAGGGAGACGATCTGCCGGTCATCGACTTCGGCGGCCAGGGCCCCGACGTTCTCCTCGTGCACCACCTCGGCCTCGGTCCACTCGAATGGACCCGCACGATCGACGCCCTGGGCGGTCGGGTCCGCGCCGTCGCCCCGGCCCTGCGCGGCCACATGGCCTCGACGGTGCCGGCCGTGCCCAGCACCGTCGCCAGCGCCGACCTGCACCTGGTGGCGCAGGAGTTCGGGCTCACCCGACCGGTGCTCGTGCTCGCCGGGTGGATCGCCGCCGTCATGGGCCTGAGCGCGGCGGTGCAGCGGCCCGAGGCGTTCAGCGCCGTCGTGACGATCAACGGCACGATCGCCCCCACCCGCGCCCAGGCGCAGGAGGAGATCGAGGTCGTGCGCTCGCCCCAGATGCTCGCCTACTTCCGCGACCGTTTTCGGCTGGACTCGGTGGTGCCGACCCGCGCCGAGATCGAGGAGCTCGCCGAAGCCAAGGTGGCGGCGATCATGGCGGACTGGATGGTGGACGCCCAAGACGAGGTGCGCGCCGAGGTCGACGCCGGCCTGCGCCGCGTCGAGGGCGGCTGGACGACCTCGCCGAGCAGCCAGACGATCATGACGTTCTACGACCTCGACGCCGACGACCCCTGCTTTCCCACCCGCGACCTGTACGCGCAGCTGCAGGTGCCCCTCGACGTCGTGCACGGCACGGAGAGCTGGGACTACCGCAGCGAGTGGCTCGAGTACGAGATCGGCCGCGACGACCCGCCGATCCGCGTCACCGAGCTGGATTCAGGCCAGTTCCCGATGTACAGCCATCCGAACGAGATCGCGCGGCTCATCCTGCGCAGCGCCGGCCTCGAGACGGACTAGCCGAAGCCGACCTGGGCGCTCTGCCGATCGGTCGACATACCGCCCGTTCGGCAGAGCGCAAGCCCGGGCAGAGACGAAAGGGCCGGGCGTCCGATGAGACGCCCGGCCCTTTACGCCTGGTGAGTGCGGGACTCAGCCCTCGGCTGCGGCACCGCCCTCGGGGCCACCACGCTCGGCGCCAGTCGCACCGCCACCACCGAGACCGGTGATGTGGTCGCCGCTGCCGTGGTCGCTGCCCGCGGCGTGCGCCGGCACGGTGGCCGGCTCCGGCTCCTTCTTGGTGCCGTGGAAGACGAACTTCGCGTCGTCGCCCTCGCCCTCGATGTCGACCCCGACGATCTCGCCGGCCGCGACCTCGCCGTAGAGGATCTTCTCGGAGAGCATGTCCTCGATGTCGCGCTGGATCGCGCGACGCAGCGGACGGGCTCCGAGCACCGGGTCGTAGCCCTTCTTGGCGAGCAGCTTCTTGGCCGCGGGCGTGAGCTCGATGCCCATGTCCTTGTCCTTGAGGCGCTCGTCGAGGCGGGCGATCATCAGGTCGACGATCTGGACGATCTCGTCCTCCTTCAGCTGCGGGAAGACGATCGTGTCGTCGACGCGGTTGAGGAACTCGGGCCGGAAGTGCTGCTTGAGCTCGTCCGTCACCTTGTTCTTCATGCGCTCGTAGCTGGAGGCGGCGTCGTGCCCGGCCGAGAAGCCGAGCGAGACGGCCTTGGAGATGTCCCGGGTGCCGAGGTTGGTCGTCATGATGATGACCGTGTTCTTGAAGTCGACGACCCGGCCCTGGGCGTCGGTGAGGCGCCCGTCCTCCAGGATCTGCAGCAGCGAGTTGAAGATGTCCGCGTGCGCCTTCTCGACCTCGTCGAACAGCACGACCGAGAACGGTTTGCGGCGCACCTTCTCGGTGAGCTGGCCGCCCTCCTCGTAGCCGACGTAGCCGGGAGGCGAGCCGAACAGCCGGGAGACCGTGTGCTTCTCCGCGAACTCGCTCATGTCGAGCGTGATCAGGCTGTCCTCGTCGCCGAACAGGAACTCCGCGAGCGTCTTGGCCAGCTCGGTCTTACCGACGCCGGTCGGGCCGGCGAAGATGAACGAGCCGCCCGGGCGACGCGGGTCCTTCAGCCCGGCGCGGGTGCGCCGGATCGCCTGCGAGAGCGCCTTGATCGCGTCGTCCATGCCGACGATGCGCTTGTGCAGCTCCGCCTCCATGTTGAGCAGGCGGCTGGACTCCTCCTCGGTGAGCTTGAACACCGGGATGCCCGTCGAGGCCGCCAGCACCTCGGCGATGAGCTCCTCGTCGACCTCGGCGACGACGTCCATGTCGCCGGCCTTCCACTCCTTCTCGCGCTTGTTCTTCGCCTCGATGAGGCGACGCTCGTCGTCGCGCAGCTTGGCGGCCTTCTCGAAGTCCTGGCCGTCGATCGCGGCCTCCTTCTCGCGGCGCACGTGCGCGATCTTGTCGTCGAACTCGCGCAGGTCCGGCGGGGCGGTCATGCGCTTGATGCGCAGCCGCGCGCCGGCCTCGTCGATGAGGTCGATCGCCTTGTCGGGCAGGTAGCGGTCGTTGATGTACCGGTCGGCCATGTTGGCCGCCGCCACCAGCGCGCCGTCGGTGATCGAGACGCGGTGGTGCGCCTCGTACCGGTCGCGCAGGCCCTTAAGGATCTCGATCGCGTGGCTCAGCGTGGGCTCGGAGACCTGGATCGGCTGGAAGCGGCGCTCCAGCGCCGGGTCCTTCTCGATGTGCTTGCGGTACTCGTCCAGCGTCGTCGCGCCGATCGTCTGCAGCTCACCGCGCGCCAGCATCGGCTTGAGGATGCTCGCCGCGTCGATCGCGCCCTCGGCGGCACCGGCTCCCACCAGGGTGTGGATCTCGTCGATGAACAGGATGATGTCGCCGCGGGTGCGGATCTCCTTGAGCACCTTCTTGAGGCGCTCCTCGAAGTCACCGCGGTAGCGCGAACCGGCGACCAGCGCACCGAGGTCGAGCGTGTAGATGTGCTTGTCCTTCAGCGTCTCGGGCACCTCGCCCTTGACGATGTCCTGGGCCAGGCCCTCGACGACCGCGGTCTTACCGACTCCGGGCTCACCGATGAGGATCGGGTTGTTCTTCGTGCGCCGCGAGAGCACCTGCATGACCCGCTCGATCTCGCTCAGGCGCCCGATGACCGGGTCGAGCTTGTTCTCGCGCGCGGCCTGGGTGAGGTTGCGGCCGAACTGGTCGAGCACCAGGGAGCCGGCCGGGGTGGCCTCCTGGGTGGACTGGCCGCCGACGCCGGCGGCCGCGGGCTCCTTGCCCTGGTAGCCGCTCAGCAGCTGGATGACCTGCTGACGCACCTTGTTCAGGTCGGCGCCCAGCTTGACCAGCACCTGCGCCGCCACGCCCTCGCCCTCGCGGATGAGGCCGAGCAGGATGTGCTCGGTGCCGATGTAGTTGTGCCCCAGCTGCAGCGCCTCGCGCAGGCTCAGCTCGAGCACCTTCTTCGCGCGCGGCGTGAACGGGATGTGCCCGGACGGGGCCTGCTGCCCCTGACCGATGATGTCCTGGACCTGCTCGCGGACGGCGTCCAGGGAGATGCCGAGGCTCTCCAGAGCCTTCGCGGCGACTCCCTCGCCCTCGTGGATGAGGCCGAGGAGGATGTGTTCGGTCCCGATGTAGTTGTGGTTGAGCAGGCGAGCTTCTTCCTGCGCCAACACGACCACGCGTCGGGCCCGATCGGTGAACCTTTCGAACATGAGCTCTCCTGTGCCTATCGAGATACCTCGATGCTAGCTGTGCCTCGTCACACCCCGGTTTCCGTGCGGTTCACCGCGGTGTCCACGAGCCACAACGCGACCTCGAGCATCGGTGTTCCACCCCTTGAGCGCCACACACTCAAGTTCCGCTGAGGGCGAACGCGGGCGCACCCGTCGCGGAGTCGTCCATTGTGCACGCCCGGCGCGCGCCCACCGTGCTATTTCGGACCGCGTTCACGCAGGGCCGAATCCACCCATTCTCCGCCGCGCGGCGCGCGCCCGCGAACCAGCAGCGAATCAGCAGCGAGTCGGCAGCGAGTCAGCCGCGCCGAGCCCGCGGCCGCACGAACGGGAACGTCAGCACCTGGCGGATCATCGTGCCGGTCAGCACCATGACGAGCCGATCGACGCCGATGCCGAGGCCGCCCGTCGGCGGCATGCCCGTCTCCAGGGCCCGCAGGAAGTCCTCGTCGACCTCCATCGCCTCCACGTCGCCCGCCGCGGCCTTCAGCGACTGCTCGGTGAGCCGGCGGCGCTGCTCGAGCGGGTCGTTGAGCTCGCTGTAGGCGGTGCCCAACTCCATCCCGCCGACGACGAGATCCCAGCGTTCGGCCAGCTGCGGGTCGCGGCGGTGCCCGCCCGCCAGCGGCGAGGTCTCGACCGGGAAGTCGACGTAGAAGGTCGGGTAGACGGTGGTCGGCTCGACCAGTTCGGCGTACAGCTCCTCGACGATGGCCCCCGGCCCCATCTGCGGCCCGATCGGGACCTCGAACTCGCGGGCCAGAGCGAGCAGTTTCTCGATGTCGTCGTCCAGGCGCACCGGGCGCCCCACCGCCGCGCTGACCGCGTCGAGCACGGTGACGACCGGCCAGTCTCCGGAGATGTCGACGAGGCGGGGCTCGACGTCGTCGGCGACGGCGACCCGCTGACCGCCCGCCGCCGCCTCGCGCAGGTTTTCGGGCAGCCGCAGCGGCAGCACCGGCTCCCCGTGCACCCCGGTCGCGGCCTCCTGCACGAGCCGCTGCGTGAGCAACCGCATCGTCGTGTAGTCGCCGTACGGCTGGTAGGCCTCCAGCGAGGTGAACTCCGGGTTGTGAGTGGCGTCGGCGCCCTCGTTGCGAAAGTTGCGGCCGATCTCGTACAGCGGCCCCAGGCCGGCGACGACGAGCCGCTTGAGATACAGCTCCGGCGCGATGCGCAGCGAGAGGTCGACCCCGTAGGCGTTGATGAACGTCGTGAACGGGCGGGCCGAGGCGCCCCCGTGCACGGTGTGCAGGATCGGCGTCTCGACCTCGGTGTAGCCCGCGTCGTCGAGGGTGCGGCGCAGGGAGGTGACGACCGCGCTGCGCAGCCGCAGCAGCCGGGCGCCCTCGGGGTGCACGAGCAGGTCGGTGGAGCGCTGCCGCAGCCGCAGGTCGGCGTCCGTGAACGCGCCGTACGGCACCGGGTGCAGCGCCTTGGCCAGCACCCGCCAGTCGCCCACGAGCAGCGACGGCGTGCCGGTGCGGCTGGAGCCGGGCCGGGCGTCGACGCACACGATGTCACCGAGGTCGACGAGCCGGGTGAAGTCGCGCAGCCGCTGCCGCCCGAGGGCGTCGCGTCCCAGGACGAGCTGCACCTGCCGCTGACCCTGCACGAGGCGCACGAAGACGACGCCGCCGTGGTCGCGCACCGCCCGCACCCGGCCGGTGACCGTCAGCGCCGGCGCCGGCTCCTGCTCCCACAGCCCGGCGGCCAGGTCGCCGACCTCGATGGTGTCGACGGAGCCGGAGACGTACGGCCGCCTAGGGAGCTTCGACAACTCCTCCAGGTGCCCCAGGCGCACGCGGGTCTGGTCGCCACGCGCCGGCGCCAGGGCGTCGACGTCGACCGGCTCGGCGCGCGCGAGCTCGCGCACCTGGGCGAGGTGCGCCGCGTCGAGCATCGGGGTGCGACGGCGCAGACCGGGCCTCGGCAGGAACCCCTCGGCCATCCCGCAAGCGACCGCCACCTGCGGGATCGAGACCCGGCTGTCGACGCACAGGTAGCGCGGCACCCAGGTCGGCTCGAACTTCTGGTTGCTGCGGTAGAGCCGCTCCAGCTGGAAGAAGCGGTCGAACACCCCGAGCACCGAGGAGTTGAACCTGGTGAGCACGCCGGCGCCCAGGCGCTCGGCGTCGGCGAACACGCCGCGCAGAAACGCGAAGTTCAGCGACACCCGGCGCACCCCGATGTCGCCGGCGCGCGTCATGAGTTCGGAGACCAGCAGCTCGTTGGTGCCGTTCGGAGCCTTCGGCGAGCGCCGCATGAGATCCAGCGACAACCCGCGCGCGCCCCACGGCACGAAGCTGAGCAGCCCGACCAGCTGCCCGTCGGGCTCGTGCGCGGTGACCAGCACCGTCTTCCAGTCGGCGGGATCGCCGTGGCGGTCGAGCGCCATCGAGAAGCCGCGCTCGGTGTCGCCGACGCGCCATTGCTCGGCGGCGCGCATGATCTCGGCCAGCTCCGGACGCGGCACCTCGTCCTGGCGGCGCAGTCGCACCTCCACGCCGGCGTGCCGGGCGCGCTCGCAGGCCCGCCGCACATCGGTCATCGAGACGTTGTTGATGCGGTAGCGGTCGGGTTCGAGGATCGCCTCGTCGCCGAGGGCCAGCACGTCGAAGTCGAGCGCGGCGTAGGCGCGCGCGGCGTCCTCACCGGCTCCGAGCACCGCGGGGATCCAGCCGTAGTGGCGCGCCTCGGCCTTCCACGCGGCGATGGCCTGGCCCCACGCGTCCGGGTCGCCGACCGGGTCACCGGAGGCCAACGACACGCCGGCCACCACGTCGTAGCAGACCGCCGCCCGCCCGTCGTCGCTGAACACCGACGCCTTGTCGCGGCGGGTCGAGAAGTAGCCCAGGGAGTCGAGGTCGCCGTGCTCCGCGAGGAGCCGGCGCACCGCGACCTCACGATCAGCCGTCCACTGCGTCGGATTGTCGGCCGACCGCGTGAACAGGAAGGCACCGAGCAGCAGCCCCAACGCCAGCACGGCCGAGGGCACCTGCAGGATCCAGGCGTCGATGTGCACCCCGTGCGTCTGCGGCGGCCCGCCGAAGCCGAGCAACCGCGCGAAGACCGCGCGCACGAACAGCAGCGTCGGCTGCTGCGGCATGGCGAACCGCAGCGACACCCAGGCCACGAGCACCGCCAACCCCGCGCCGGCGGCGATACAGCCGACGAGCACCGTCCACGAACCGCGGCGCAGCCGGCCGGGGAACGAGGCGCGGGCCCACCAGCACCCCGCGAGCATCAGCACCCCCGGCACGCTGGCGAGGATGTCGATGCCGAGGCCGGAGATGAAGTGCCACGACCAGAAGTCGAGGGCCTCGGGAAAGTCCTCGGGGAAGACCGCGATGGCGGTCACCGCGGCCACGGCCGCCAGCAGCGCCAGCACCTGGAAGATCGCCACGACGACCAGGCCGGCCCGTTTGCGCCCCACGAGCAGCCGAGCCATCAACGCCAACAACACGATCGACACCGGCGAGCCGGAGACGGGCACGTTCAGGAACGTGAAGAACAGCTCGAACCAGGTCATCCGCACCGGGCCGCGGTGAAACATCGCCCACAGCACCAGCGAAGCCAGGATGCCCAGCACGTGCAGCCAGATGAGGCCGCGCGCGAACAGTTCCTGGCGCGCGGTCGGGCGCGCGTCACGAGCCAGCGCATGGGCGCCCCTGGCCACCCCAGCCATCGTCCACTCCCCTGTCGACGTGCGGGCCGCGACGGCCCGAAACTACGCCGACGCCGGGCGACCTGTCGTTCGTCCGCCCGGGCCAAACGGTCCTCTCCCCCGGCGGAAGATGTCTCGACTCAGGCTACTGCGGGCTCCGTCCCCGCCCGGCGAGCGCGGTCGGAGGGCGTTCAGCCCGCCTTTCGCGATCGACCGGTACCGCTCTCTTCGGCGGCGGCGTCGTCGTTCTGACCGCTGCCGGCCTTGCGACCCTTGCCGGCGGACTTGGCGCTCTTGGCGGTTCCCTTCCCGCAGCCCTTGGCGGAGGCCTTCGCACCGGCCTGGCCCGAGCCCTTGGTCGAGCCCCCGCCCGAGCCCTTGGTCGAGCCCTTGGCAGAGCCTTTGCCCGACGTCTTGCCGTCCGTGGCCTCGCCCTCATCGCCCTCGTCGCCCTTGTCGGCTTCGTCGGCCTGGCCCGCCTCGCTCGATCCGCCGCGGGAGGCCTTGGCGCGCTCGACGGACTGCTGCAGCGCCGCGAGCAGGTCGACGACCTCGCCACCCTCGTCCGGCTGCTCGGGGGCCTCGACGCTCTCGCCGCCGGAGAGCTTGCTCGCGACGAGCGCGTCGACCGCCTCCTTGTAGTCGTCCTCGTAGTCCTCGGGCGTGAAGTCCCCGGCCATCGAGTCGACGAGCATCGCGGCCATGTCGGTCTCGGCCTTCTTGGGCTCCGGCACGTTGTCGAGCACCGGGAACGCGGCCTCGCGCACCTCGTCCGGCCACAGCATCGTCTGCATGACGATGACGTCGTCGCGCACCCGCAGCACCGCGGTCGTCAGCCGGGTGCGCACGGAGACGGTGACCACGGCCACCCGGTCGGAGTCGCGCAGTGCCTCGCGCAGCAGCGCGTACGGCTTGACCGCGGCCGCGTCCGGCTCCAGGTAGTAGGCCCGGTCGAGCAGGATGGGGTCGATCTCGTCGGCGGGCACGAACTTCTCGACGCTGATCTCCTTGCTGCTGCGGCTGGGCAGCGAGGCGAGGTCGTCGTCGGTGAGGATGACCATGCGCCCGTCCTCCGTCTCATAGCCCTTCGCGATGTCGCGGTAGGCCACCTCCTCGCCGTCGGACTCGGCCACCCGCCGGTACCGGATGCGGGAGCCGTCGCTGGCGCGCACCTGACGGAACTGCAGGTCGTGGCTCTCGGTGGCGCTGTACAGCCGCACGGGCACGCTGACGAGCCCGAACGACACCGCACCCTTCCAGATCGCCCGCATCGCGCCCCTCCCTCGTCCTGGCTCCGCCGCCCGCCGCGCCCAGCGAAGCGGACCCCGCGGAACGCCCGCGTTCGAAGACCGAACCAGCATCGCCCACATCGTGGTCACGACGCCACCGCGGCCTGCGGGCGACGCCCGGGCCGGTGCGGCACTATCGAGGCATGCAGGCCATGCTCGCGACCCCGGCGCCGCGCCCGCCGACGGGTCCGCAGTGGTCGCACGAGGTGAAGTGGGACGGGATGCGCATCCTCGCCGACGTGCGCGCCGGGCGGGTGCGGCTGGCGACCCGCGCCGAGGTCGACGCGACCGCCCGGTTCCCCGAGCTGACCGGCGCCGACGCCCTGGCCACCGCCCACCCCGACGTGCTGCTCGACGGCGAAGTCGTCAGCCTCGACGGCGGACTCCCCTCGTTCTCCCGGCTCATCGAGCGCATTCACGCCCGCGACGCGACCGCCCGGCGGCTGGCGACGGCCCGGCCGGTCACGTACCTGGTGTTCGACGTGCTGCGCCTCGACGGGCACGACCTCACCCGGATGCCGCTGCGCACCCGCCGCGGCCTGCTGGAGTCGCTGGAGCTGCCCGGCCCGCGCGTGCTCGTGCCGCCGGCCTACCCCGACGGCGAGACGCTGCTGCGCGCGACCCGCGACCAGGGCCTGGAGGGCGTCGTCAGCAAACACCTGGAGTCGGTGTACGACCCCGGCCGGCGCAGCCCGCACTGGCTGAAGGTGCCGCACCGCCCGACGATCTCGGTCGTCATCGGCGGCTGGAGACCGGAGTCGGTGCGCGGAGCCGGGCTGGGCGCCGTGCTCGTCGGCCGTCCCCACGGCCCCGCCCACCGCACCAGCGCCGACAGCGCAGCCGGCTCCGGCGGTGGCGCTGACGGTGAGGTCGGGCCGCTGCGCTTCCTCGGCCGGGTCGGCAGCGGGCTCGGGGCGGCCCAGGAAGCGCGGCTGCTGCCCCGGCTGCAGGAACTGGCCCGACCCGACTGCCCGTTCGACCCCGCCCCGCCGGCGGCGGATCGCGCCGGCACGCACTGGGTGCATCCGCGGATCGTCGTGGACGTGCGCTCGCTGGGCACCGCCGGCTCGGACGTCTCGGGCGCCTCGGGCGCCGGGGGCGCCGGCGAGCGGCTGCGGCAACCCAGCTTCCTGGGGGTGCGCACCGACCTGACCCCCGCCGACCTGCGCGAGCTCGGCGATGCCTGACCAGCACCGCACGACCGTGCAGGTCGACGGGCACCGTCTCGCGCTGACGAACCTCGACAAGGTGCTCTACCCCGGCTCCGGCACGACGAAGGCCGAGGTCATGCAGTACCTCATGGCGGTGGCGCCCGCGCTGCTGCCGCAGCTGCGGGACCGGCCGTTGACGCGGGTGCGCTGGCCGCACGGCACCGGGGATCAGTCGTTCTTCGAGAAGAACCTGCCCGCGGGGAGTCCCCGCTGGGTGCGCCGGGTGGAGCTGGCGCACTCCTCGCGCCGCTCCGGCGACGAACTCGTCGGTACCCGCCCCGGTGGCTCGGGGCGGGCGAGCGGCTCGGGCTCCCGGGGCGGCGAGAGCATCGCCTACCCGCTGGTCGACGACGTCGCCGGCCTGGTGTGGCTGGCCAATCTGTCGGCACTGGAACTGCATGTGCACCAGTGGCGAGTCGACGCGGCGGGCCGGCCGCGGGTACCCGACCGGCTCGTCATCGACCTCGACCCGGGAGCGCCCGCCGGCCTCGCCGAGTGCTCTCGGGTCGCGCTGCTCGTGCGGGACGCGCTCGCGGGCGTGCTGCCCGCCACGCCGGTGCCGGTGACGAGCGGCAATAAAGGCATGCAGATCTACGTGCCGACGCCGCACCTGCACGAACTCGACTCAACTCGGGCGCTGGCGCAGGGTCTCGCGGAAACGCTGGCCGCGCAACACCCCGATCTCGTCGTCGCGCGAATGACGAAGGCCCTGCGTCCCGGCAAGGTTTTCCTCGACTGGAGCCAGAACACGCGGGCCAAGACGACGATCTGCCCCTATTCGCTGCGCGGGCGCAGCGGGATTCCCACCGTCGCCGCTCCGCGCACGTGGGCCGAGATCGAGGCCGCCGCCAGCACGGAGGCCGATGTGCTGCATCAGCTGGGACCGCGAGAAGTGTTGTCGCGGTTGAAAATCGACGGGGACCTCATGGCCGGGGTGTGAATACCCCGGTTATCCACACGCGAGTTTTCGGATCCTGCTCAGGCGCATTGAAAGCGCGACGAGAGGGCCGCACCGCGCGGCGGTGCGGCCCTCTCGTTCGATGCGTTCGCCTAGTTCAGCTGTTGGCCTTGTCGTAGGCGTCCTGCAACTCACCGGAAACCCGGCCGCGGTCGCTCACCTTGAAGCCGTTCTGGCGGCCCCACTCGCGAATCGCGTTGAGGTCCTGGCGGCGACCCGAGGCGGCCGCGCGCCGGCCGGTGGCCCGGCGCCCACCGGCACGGCGGGCGTGACCGGTCCACTCACCGAAAGTATCGCGCAGCTTGGCGGCATTCGACTTCGACAAGTCGATCTCGTACGAGACACCGTCCAATCCGAACGAAATGGTCTCGTCGGCAACTCCACCGTCGAGGTCGTCGACCAGGAGCACCTGCACCCGCTGAGCCATCTCACACTCCGTCTGTCATCGAGCACGTTTACTGGCGTCGCAATTAGCCGTCGACGCCGTCTGACTCCCCCAGAGTAGTCGATAATTCCGCGTCGACAAAAGCGACCACGAGTGAGAATTCGGCAAGGATCCGGTCGGCGCCCGGCTAATGCGGTCAGCGGGCCGAGTCGCGCCGCTGTTCGGCGATCGAATCCAAACGCTGCTCGCGGGCATCCTGCTCGGCATCCCAGCGGGAATGCGCCAGCCGTTCATTACGGTCGGACTCGATGATCGCCCGCATGATCTTGTAGAACAAGAAGCCGATGCCGATCGAGGGCACTAAGCCGGCGACAATCTGCCAGAGCTGGTCCACTGTCTTCCTCCACTTCTGCGGCGGCGCGGCGCCCCGGCCGGATGGATTTCGTGCTCATCCACGAACCCTCCGATGTGGCGGACGCGCCTTGGCTCAGGCTATGCCCTGCCCGGTGCCCCGGGCCGCAGGGGTGCCGGACCGCACCCTGGTCGGCTCACTTCGGCCCGGTCGGCGGGGAGGTGAGCACGTCGAAGAGCTCGTCGAGCGCCGGAATCGGCAGCAGCCCCGCGGCGATCGCCCGGGAGGCCGCGGCCCTGGCCATCGCGAGGTGCACCGCGCGGGAGTCGGGGGCGCTCTCATGCAGCGTGTCGAGGTCGGCGCGCAGGGCGTCGAGGTCGGAGAGCGCGGCCACGCGGCTCGTGTCGTCACCCTCGCGCAGGGCGCCCTCCAGCGCGGTGAGCATGAGCGTGGCCAGCAGGCGACGGCCTCCGGGAATCTCGGCGTCGGCCAGCAGGTCGGCGGCCTGTTCCACGACCACCGACAGATGGTCGACCGCGTGTGAGACGGAGGCGGCGTAGCGGGCCCGGGCGGATTCCTCGACCCACACCGGCTCGCCGCCGAGCTCGATGGCCAGCGCCTCGCCGATGGGCCGCAGCGCGGGGGCGCAGGTCACGCCGAAGCAGGCGTCCGGCAGGCGCTCCAGGTCGACGGGGTTGCCGGAGAATCGCATCGCCGGGTGCAGGGCGATCGGCAGCACGTGTCGTTCCAGCGCCGGCTCCAGCACCTGCGGCCCGTAGCGCGGGCTCGTGTGCACGACGATCTGGCCGGCCTGCCAGCTGCGCAGTTCGGTCAGCCCCACGACGAGATCGACGAGCGCGGCGCCGGGAACAGCCAGCACCAGCAGCTCCGCGCGGGAGACGACCTGCTCGACATCGAGCAACGGCACCCCGGGCAGGAGGATCCGGGCGCGGCGCCGGGAGGCGTCGGACACCCCGCTGGCCGCGACCACCCGATGCCCGGCAGCCTGCAGCGCCGCTCCGAGGACCGCGCCCACGCGGCCCGCAGAGACGATGCCGACGTCGAGACGCGCCGGCCGGGTCGGCCGTTGCTGCATACCCCGACGTTACCCAGGCGCCCACGGAACGACACCTCCGCGCACCGGCCGAAGCGCGGCCAGCGCCCGATCGAGTAGCGGAATCGACTCCGGCTCGGGCGGATTCGCGGTGCTCGAGCGCGCTGCTCGACCGCGCTGCGACGGGGTCGGCGCGGCGCTCAGTCGCGGAAATCGCGATGCGAATCCGGCCCGTAGGCCTCGCCCGCGGCGTACGGTTCGTCACCCGAATCGTCGGGCGGATCGACGCGGCACATCGATTGCACCCACAATCCGACGACGCCGAGCGCGCCGCCCGAGGCGGCCACGGCCAGCGCGCTGAGCGCGGCGGCCCGCACCGACGACGCGTCGATATCCGGCAGGGCGACCCCCGCGTACGCCAGGTAGCCCCCGGCCACCAGGCCCCCCGTCAGCGCGCACGCCTGCGCCAGGCGCAGCACCCGGTAGGCCGCCAGTGGTTCCAGCGGCTTTCGCGCGGTCTGCCGCACGGTCGCGCGGACGCGCCGGCCGGCCAGGGCCAGCCCGACACACACCACGAGCAGCACCACCGCCACAGCCCACGAGACCGGCGGCAGCGTCGCGTCACGCCGGAACGACCACGAGAGCACCAGATAGGCGATCCCCCCGGCCGCCACCGCGGCGGTCAGCACGTCGCGCACCCGCACCCCGTGCTCGCGCAGACTCATCGCGGCCGTCCCGTCTCGATGGCGCCGTGCTCTTCGGCGACCGCATCGGTGCCCGTGCCCGTGCCGCTGTTGATCTCGAGGGGAGCCGGCAGCTCGCCGATGCGCCGCACGAAGCGGGCCGCGGCGGCCGGCCACGCCGGTGCCGGCCGCAGCCCGTCGAGCTCGGGCGCCGGAACGCCTGCGTCGGCCAGGAACTCGCGGACCGCCTCCGGCTCGACGAACGCCCAGGGGCCGATGACGAAGGCCCGCTCGGCGGCACCCGGGTGCGGCAGCCGCACAGCGCCGTCGAGCCGCAGCGAGCCGGCGGCACCGCGCACCTGCACGAGGTCGAGGTCGAGGGTGCGCGGACCCCAGCGCCGCGCGCGGACCCTCCCGTGGTCGGCCTCGATCTCATGGAGCCGGGCCAGCAGCGTGCGCGGGTGCAGGTCGGTGCGCAGCACGGCCACCGCGTTCAGGTAACCGGGCCCGGCGGCGCCGCCGAGCGCATCAGAGGCATCAGGAGCATCAGGAGCATCAGAGGCGAACGGGGTACCAGGGTCCGTCGGCAAGGGCATCGGGTCGGACGCCACGAGCGGCGAGAGCGCCCGCAGGCTCGTGCCGGGCAGGGCGTCGAGCGCGAGCGCGGCCGACGCCAGGGTGTCGGCGACGCCTCCCGCCACCTCGCCCGTGCCGACTCCGCCGCCGGCTCCGGTTCCGACCTCGGTTCCGACGTCGGAACCGACTCTGGGCAGGTTGCCGCCGAGCGCGACGACGGCAGTGCGGCCCTGGCCGCGACGCACCCGCACGGCGACGTCACCGAACTCCACCCCGACAGGCGCCTGCGGCTTGTGCACGGTCACGGTGGCCGCCTCGACCAACTCGTGCCGCAGGCAGTCCCCGGCGATGAGGTGCGCGAGCCGCTCGATGAGGTCGACCCCGGGACCGGTGAGGCGGGCGACGATGTCGGCGGCCACGTCGGCGTAGCTCGTCGTGTCCCCGAGGGCGTCGCTGGCTCCGGCCCAGCTCAGGTCGGTCTCGAGATCGACGTCGACGACGAACGGCTGCGGCTCGACCTTCTCGTGGGCCAGCACGCCGTGCCTGCCATTCGCGCGCACCCCGCGCAGCTCGACGACGTCGCGGCCCGGGCTCACGCGCCCTCCCCCGGTGCCATCGGGTGATCCATTACCGGCTGACAGGGTTGACCGGTGTGCCAGGCGACCGCGTCGGCGACCCGCAAGACGCTGCGGGACATCCGCACGTCGTGCACCCGCACGCACCACACTCCGGCCTGCGCACACAGCAGCGTGATTGCGGCGGTGGCGGCCTCCCGACGCTCCGGCGGCGCGGGCGACCCATCGGCGCCCGCCTCCAACGCACCGAGGAAGCTCTTGCGGGATGCCCCGACGAGCACGCGGAAGCCGAGGGCCCCGAGCCGGTCGAGATGGGCGAGCAAGGTCCAGTTGTGCTCGGCGGTCTTGGCGAACCCGAGCCCGGGATCGAGCACGATCCGGGCCGGGTCGACCCCGGCGGAGGCCAACGCGTCGACGCGGTCGAGCAGCTCGTCGCCGACCTCGCGCACCACATCGTCGTACACGGCCCGCTGCTGCATGCGGTCGCTGTGCCCGCGCCAGTGCATCGCGACGAACTCCACGCCGAGGTCGGCGCTCTGCGCGATGACCCGCGCCATGTCCGGGTCGGCGAGCCCGCCGCTGACGTCGTTGACGACGCGGGCGCCGGCCTCGATCGCGGCGGCGGCGACACGAGCTCGCATCGTGTCGATGGAGACCGTCACGCGCTGATTCCCGAGGCCGGCGTCCGACGTGAGCCGACGGATGACGGGCACCGTGCGGCGCAGCTCCTCCTCGACGTCGGGGCGCGCAGCCCCGGGTCGGGTCGACTCGCCCCCGATGTCGAGAATGGCGGCGCCATCAGCGACGAGCTGCACTCCGTGCGCGACCGCGTTGCTCTCGCTGTACCAGCGGCCCCCGTCGCTGAACGAGTCCGGCGTGACGTTGATGACGCCCATGAGCAGCGGCCCGGAGCCGGTGCTTTGCAGCGAGGTCGGGTGCGTCGCAGGGTTGCCCGCCCCGCAAGGGCCGCGCGAGGTGCCGGTGTCGCCCGTGGACATCGCGGTCACCGGGAGCTGCTGCGCAGCACGAGGCTCATCGCCTCGGCGCGGGTGGCCGGCCGTCGCAGGATGCCCCGCACCGCGGAGGTGATCGTGCGGGCTCCGGGCTTGCGCACGCCGCGCATCGACATGCACAGGTGCTCGCACTCGAGCACGACGATGACGCCGCGGGCCTGCAGATGCTCGACGAGCGCGTCGGCGACCTGCGTCGTCAGCCGTTCCTGCACCTGCGGGCGGCGGGCGTACACGTCGACGAGCCGGGCCAGCTTGCTCAGCCCGGTCACCCGCCCGCGCGTCGAGGGGATGTAGCCGATGTGCGCGACGCCGTGGAACGGCACGAGATGGTGCTCGCACGTGCTGTACAGCTCGATGTCCCGCACGAGCACCATCTCGTCGTGGTCGATCTCGAACTGGGTGGCGAGCAGCTCCTCCGGATCTTGGCTCAGCCCCGAGAAGATCTCCTCGTAGCTGCGCGCGACCCGGGCGGGGGTGTCCCGCAGCCCGTCCCGGTCGGGGTCCTCCCCGATGGCGAGCAGGATCTCGCGGACGGCGGCCTCGATCCGCGGCCGGTCGACCCGGCGCGGCACGAGGTCACCTTCCGATGCGTCCGCCTCAGCCGGCGGACGGGTCGACATGGCCACCCCCGGGGACCTCGATCGTCTCCGCGACGGGGTGCTCCTCGTGCTCCGCGCCGAGCCCGTCCGGGTTCTCCCCCCGCTCCAGGGCGGCGCGCTCGGCCGGCGTCAGCACCGGCGGGGCGTCGCTGACCGTGCGACGGTCGCTGGAGAGCCACACCGGGCGCACCGGCCGCTTGTGCACGGGCGCGAAGATCTGCGCGAGTGCCTCGGCGTTCAGCGTCTCCTTCTCGAGCAGCTCCAGCACGAGGTGGTCGAGCACGTCGCGGTTGTCGTTGAGCGCGTGCCAGGCCTCGTCGTGGGCGGATTCGATGAGCCGGCGGGTCTCCTCGTCGACGACCGCGGCCAGGCCCTCGGAGTAGTCGCGCTGGTGGCCCATGTCGCGGCCGAGGAAGACCTCGCCCTGGCTCTGCCCGAGCTTGATGGCGCCGATCCGCTCGCTCATGCCGAACTGCGTGATCATCTTGCGGGCCAGGTCGGTGGCCTTCTCGATGTCGTTCGCGGCGCCGGAGGTCGGGTCGTGGAAGATCATCTCCTCCGCGACGCGCCCGCCGAGGGCGTAGGCCAGCTGGTCGAGCATCTCGTTGCGGGTCGTGGAGTACTTGTCGTCGGCGGGCAGCACCATCGTGTAGCCCAGCGCGCGACCACGCGGCAGGATCGTCACCTTGCTCACCGGGTCCGTGTGGTTGAGCGCCGCCGCGACGAGGGCGTGCCCGCCCTCGTGGTAGGCGGTGATCTTCTTCTCCTTGGCGCTCATGATCCGGGTGCGCTTCTGCGGGCCGGCGACCACCCGGTCGATGGCCTCGTCGAGGGCGCGGTCGTCGATGAGCTGGGCGTTGGAGCGCGCGGTGAGCAGCGCGGCCTCGTTGAGCACGTTGGCCAGGTCGGCGCCGGTGAAGCCGGGGGTGCGGCGCGCGACGGCGAGCAGGTCGACGCCCTGGGCCAGCGGCTTGCCGCGGCCGTGCACCTCGAGGATCTTGTGCCGCCCGATCATGTCCGGCGCCTCGACCGCGATCTGGCGGTCGAAGCGGCCCGGGCGCAGCAGCGCCGGGTCGAGGATGTCGGGCCGGTTGGTCGCGGCGATGAGGATGACGTTGGTCTTGACGTCGAAGCCGTCCATCTCGACGAGCAGCTGGTTCAGGGTCTGCTCGCGCTCGTCGTGACCGCCTCCGAGACCGGCTCCGCGGTGCCGGCCGACGGCGTCGATCTCGTCGACGAAGACGATTGCGGGGCTGTTGGCCTTGGCCTGCTCGAACAGGTCGCGCACGCGGGAGGCGCCGACGCCGACGAACATCTCGACGAAGTCGGAGCCGGAGATCGAGTAGAACGGCACCCCGGCCTCCCCGGCCACGGCGCGGGCGAGCAGGGTCTTACCGGTGCCGGGCGGACCGTAGAGCAACACGCCCTTGGGGATCTTCGCGCCGACGGCCTGGAATTTGGCCGGCTCGGAGAGGAACTCCTTGATCTCGGTGAGCTCCTCGACCGCCTCCTGGGCGCCGGCGACGTCGGCGAACGTCACCTTGGGCATGTCCTTGCTGGCGAGCTTGGCCTTGGACTTGCCGAACTGCATGATCCGGCCGCCGCCGCCCTGCATGCGCGAGAGCAGGAACCAGAACAGCGCGATGAGGATGATGATCGGCAGCAGGTTCATCAGCAGCGAGCCGAGGAAGGTCGTCTGCGGCGGCGCGTCGTTGTAGCCCTGCGCCGGCGCGTGCTCGCGCACGAGCTGGGTGAGGTACTCGCCGCGCTGCGGCACGTAGAGCGTGTACACCTTGTCGACGTTCTGGGCCTCACCCACGGTCTGCGGGCTGCTCAGCGTCAGGTCGATCCGGTCGTCGCCGGTGAACTCCGCCTTGGAGACCTGACCCCCGTTGATGAACTGCACCGCCTGCGAGGTGTCGACGCGCTGATACTCGGTGTCGCTGGTGAGGTTCAGCGCCAGCATCAGACCCACGAACACGAGCAGCACCCACAACAGGGGTTGCTTGAGAATCCGCTTCACATTCATCGATGTTTCGGAGCGAACACGCCCCGGTCCTTCCTCATCGTCCTCGTCCGTCGTCGGGTCCCGGCCGGCGATCCATCAATGCGCAACGTCCGCGTTGACCGGCGTGTTCCTGCGGTTGGCTCGCCCGTCGTCGTCGTCACGAGTACACGTGCGGAGCCAGTGTGCCCACGCAGCGCAGGTTGCGATACCGCTCCGCATAGTCGAGGCCGTACCCGACGACGAACTCGTTGGGGATGTCGAAGCCGACGTATTTCACGTCGACCTCGACCTTGGCGGCGTCGGGCTTGCGCAGCAGGGTGCAGACCTCGACGCTGGCGGCGTGCCGCGAGGCGAGGTTCGCCTTGATCCAGCTCAGCGTCAGACCGGAGTCGACGATGTCCTCGACGATGAGCACGTGCTTGTCGGTGATGTCGGTGTCGAGATCCTTGAGGATGCGCACGACACCCGAGCTCTTCGTGCCCGAGCCGTACGAGGAGATCGCCATCCAGTCCATCGGCACCGTGCCCGGCAGCGCCCGCATGAGATCGGCCATGACGAGCACCGCCCCCTTGAGCACGCCGACGAGCAGCACGTCCTTGCCCTCGTAGTCGGCCCAGATCTGCTGAGCCAGTTCGTCGAGTCGGTCCCAGATCTGCTCCTGCGTCAGCAGCACCTTCTCCAGGTCCGAGCCCATGTGTTCGGTGTCCACCGTGTCTCCCGTGTCTGCCGTGTCTGTGCCGTGGCTTGCTCGTCGGACATCTCTGCTGCGGCTGCGCACCCGCTGCCCCGGGCGCCTGCCGCTATTCAACCCGACCTGGCGCCGCGAGATGGATCCGGTCCGCCGACCGGTTCACCGTCCAGCCTCCCGGCAGAGAGGCCGGTCCGCGGTTCGCGGCGACCAACAGCGCCTCGATCGCCTCGACATGTGTGCGGCTCAGGCGGCCCGCGCCGGCCCGGGCGCACAGCAGGCGCAGCAGCCGGCC
>NZ_BCNQ01000029.1 GCF_001515525.1 Piscicoccus intestinalis NBRC 104926
GGCACCGCGCGCGTGCACCCCGGCGTCGGTGCGGCCGGCCACCGTCAGTCGCGGAGCCGGGTCGGCGCGCAGCACGCGCGCGAGCCCGGCCGTCAGCTCACCCTCGACGGTGCGCCGCCCCGGCTGCGCCGCCCATCCGCTGAACTCCGTGCCGTCGTAGGCGAAGTCGATCCGCAGTCGCACCGCTACCAGACCGGGTACGGGCGGAACGGCGCGCCGGGTGCGCCGAACCACTCGGGGGCGCTGCCCGGCAGCCGCAGCGAGCCGGAGATGGCGCCGCGCGCGGAGCCCGTGCCCTCCCCCGCCGGTCGGGAGGTCTCCGAGGTCTGCGAGGACTGCGATGTCTCAGATGTCTCAGATGTCTCGGAGGTCTCGGAGGCCGGCGGGTTCGCCGGCGCCGCGCGGCGCAGCGGCTCGGTGAGGGCGTCGGGCGAGGAGGTCGGCACGGAGGCGTCGGCGTCGGACTCCACCTGGGTGCGGGCGGTCGGCGACAGGTCGTCGATGCCGTCGTAGACGACGCGGGAGACCCGACCGAGCACGGCCGTGCCACCGGGCCACGAGCTGCGGTACGACAGCATGGCGATGGTGTAGTTGCGGCCCTGCCCGGCGACGTGACCGATGCTGTTGATCCGCCAGCCGTACGGGCTCAGCGAGACCCACCCGTTCTTCAGCTGCACGGTGGCGGCGGCCGGCACCGCCCCCACACCCCAGGCCTGCTCGGGCACGACATTGCTCATGAGGTCGAGCACGCGGCGGCGGTCGGCGGCATTCGGCACGGCCCGACCGTCGAGGATCGCGTCCATGAGCTTGACCTGGTCGGCGGCCGAGGTGCTCGTGCGGCCCCACGACGGGGCGCTGCTCGTGTGCCGCATGCTGAGCCGGCCGGCGAGCCGGTCCAGGGACCGTCGCCCGCCGGCCCGCGCCAGCAGCGTCGACGCGGGGTCGTTGTCGCTGACGGTGATCATCGCGCGCGCTCGGCGCCAGTCGTCGCTGGACAGGGCGCGTCCGGCCGAGCGGCGCTCGTGGATGAGCGCGACGAGAATCATCACCTTGACGATGCTGCCGGTGCTGTTGCGTAGCGAGGGGTTGTGGGTGACGACCTGACCGGTCCGGCGGTCGTGCACGACGACGGAGACGGTCGAGGACCGCGGCCCCAGCGTCGCGGCGATCCGCGCGGCCAGTCGGCTGGCCGAGATCGCCTGCGGCGCGTCCCGGGTCTCGCGGCCGTCACGGGCCGCCCAATCGGCGGGGGCCACGACGACCGACGGGGCGGCATGCGCAGCGAGAGAGGGGCCGACCGCTGGGGCGGCAACAGCCTGGGCGGCGGCTGCCTCGGCCCTGCCGGTTTCCCCGGTCAGCTCGGCGAACCCGCCGAGGGTGGACAGGGCAACGGCGGCTGCGGTGATGCCCGCAACCTTACGAATTCCCAAAGGCCGCACGTGAGCTCCTTAGGTTCACCGTCGCGCCGCGGCGGTGGTCGTGTCGGGGGAGGTGTGCCCGGACCCCCCGGTGGACACGTCACCAGGCTACTGTGCCCATCGGCCGCGAACGCGCACCGCAAAGCCGAATGCCGCCGGGTCCCATCGGGATCCGGCGGCATTCTGGCGACTACGGCGATGCGTCAGGCGTCGGACTTTCCGCCCGCGGAGCCCGTCTCGTCGACGTCGCTCGTGGGGTCGTCGGCCTGCGAGGCGCCCTCGCCGGTCGTCTCGGCCTGGGCGTCCACATCGGAGTCGGCCGGAGCCGAGGTCTCCTCGACGTCGCTGGTCGGCGCCTCGGCCTGCGTGGCGCCGCCGGTCGTCTCGTCGGTCTCGGGCTCCGGCGTGTCGCTCGCCGTGGCCGCCGTGGCCGCCGTGGCCGCAGTGGCCCCAGTGGCCGGAGCCGGGGTGGCGGCGGCGCGCTTGGTGGCGGCCTGCGCCTCCTTGACGGTGGCCTGCTTGGCCGAGTAGGGCTCGCGGACGAGCTCGATGACGGCCATCGGCGCGTTGTCACCCTTGCGCGGGGCGATCTTCGTGATGCGGGTGTAGCCGCCGGGACGCTCCGCGACGTCGGGAGCGATCTCGGTGAACAGCCGGTGCACGACGCTCTTGTCGCGGATCATCGTCATGACCCGGCGACGGGCGTGCAGGTCGCCGCGCTTGGCGAAGGTGATGAGCCGCTCGGCGTAGGGGCGCAGGCGCTTGGCCTTGGCCTCCGTCGTCGTGATGCGGTCGTGCTCGAACAGCGACGTGGCCAGGTTGGCGAGGATGAGCCGCTGGTGCGCCGGGCCACCGCCGAGTCGAGGTCCCTTGGTGGGGGTGGGCATTGGTTTCTCCTAGAAGTCGGACCGATCCGGCGTCGCGCCAGGTCGTCGGCGCGGGCGGTTCAGTCGGCCGGATCGGTCAGTACTGCTCGTCCTCGGCGAAGGCCGAGTCGTCGTCATCGTCGTAGCGCTCGGCCATCGCGCTCGGGTCGAACCCGGGCGGGCTGTCCTTCAGCTGCAGGCCCATGCCGACGAGCTTGGCCTTGACCTCGTCGATCGACTTGGCGCCGAAGTTGCGGATGTCGAGCAGGTCGGCCTCGCTGCGCCCGACGAGCTCACCCACGGTGTGGATGCCCTCGCGCTTGAGGCAGTTGTAGGAGCGCACGGTGAGGTCGAGCTCCTCGATCGGCAGCGCCAGGTCGGCCGCGAGCGCCGCGTCGGTCGGCGACGGGCCCATGTCGATGCCCTCGGCCTCGACGTTGAGCTCGCGGGCCAGCCCGAACAGCTCGACGAGCGTCTTGCCGGCGGAGGCCAGCGCGTCGCGCGGGGCGATCGCGTTCTTGGTCTCCACGTCGACGACGAGCTTGTCGAAGTCGGTGCGGGTCTCGACGCGGGTGGCCTCGACCTTGTAGGTGACGGCCAGCACCGGCGAGTAGATCGAGTCGACCGGGATGCGGCCGATCTCGGCGTCGGCCGACTTGTTCTGCTGCGCCGAGACGTAGCCGCGACCGCGCTCGACGGTCAGCTCCATCTCGATCTTGCCCTTGTCGTTCAAGGTCGCGATGTGCAGGTCGGGGTTGTGCACCTCGACACCGGCCGGCGGCGCGATGTCGGCGGCGGTGACGACGCCCGGACCCTGCTTGCGCAGGTACATGACGACCGGCTCGTCGTGCTCGGAGGAGACGACCAGGCCCTTGATGTTGAGGATGAGCTCGGTGACGTCTTCCTTGACCCCGGAGATCGTCGAGAACTCGTGCAGCACGCCGTCGATGCGGATGCTGGTCACGGCCGCGCCGGGGATGCTCGACAGGAGCGTGCGGCGCAGGGAGTTGCCGAGCGTGTAGCCGAAGCCCGGCTCGAGCGGCTCGATGACGAACCGGGAGCGCGAGCCGGAGAGCACGTCCTCGGAGAGGACGGGACGCTGTGCGATGAGCACGGTGATTCCTTCCTACGGGCAACCGCTATATGAAGCCCGCATGAGCGCCGGTCTTCCACCGGCCGGCGTCCGCGGCTCTGTCCCCGACGGACGCTTGCCGCCGACGCGGCCCCGGTGTGCTCCGGGGCCGCCCCGACGGCGGTGCAAGGAGGCGGGGCGGCGCACCACCCCGCCTCCCATGTATCAGTTCTTGGAGTAGAGCTCCACGATCAGCTGCTCGGTGAGCACCGTGTCGATCTGCTCACGCACCGGAAGCTGGTGGATGAGGATCTGCAGCGTGCCGGGCACGACCTTCATCCACGCCGGCACCGGGCGGTCGCCGTACGTCTGGCGGGCCAGCTCGAACGGGAACGCCTCGCGCGACTTGGGGCGGATGTCGATGATGTCGTACTGGCTGACGCGGTAGCTCGGCACGTCGACGCGCTTGCCGTTGACCAGGAAGTGCCCGTGGGACACCAGCTGGCGGGCGGCGCGGCGGGTGCGGGCCAGGCCGGCGCGGTAGACGACGTTGTCGAGGCGCGACTCGAGGATCTGCAGGAGCACCTCACCGGTCTTGCCGGAGCGGCGCACCGCCTCCTCGTAGTAGCCGCGGAACTGCTTCTCCATGACGCCGTAGGTGAAGCGGGCCTTCTGCTTCTCCTGCAGCTGGTGCAGGTACTCCTTCTCCTGGATGCGGCCGCGGCCGTGCTGTCCGGGCGGGAAGGGGCGGTTCTCGAAGTTCTTGTCGCCGCCGACGAGGTCGGTCTTCAGGCGCCGCGACTTCTTGGTGATGGGGCCGGTGTAACGAGCCATTGCTTTCTATCTCTCCCGTTTCGTCTCAGCGCGATCAGACGCGGCGGCGCTTGGGCGGGCGGACACCGTTGTGCGGCGTGGGCGTGACGTCGCTGATCGCGCCGACCTCCAGGCCGGTGGCGGTCAGCGAACGGATCGCGGTCTCCCGGCCGGAGCCGGGACCCTTGACGAACACGTCGACCTTGCGCATGCCGTGCTCCATGGCGCGGCGGGCGGCGGCCTCGGCGGCCATCTGCGCGGCGAACGGGGTGGACTTGCGCGAGCCCTTGAAGCCGACCTGGCCGGCGCTGGCCCACGAGATCACGGCCCCGGTGGGGTCGGTGATCGAGACGATCGTGTTGTTGAACGTGCTCTTGATGTGAGCGTGCCCGTGGGCGACGTTCTTCTTCTCCTTGCGGCGCACCTTCTTGGCGCCCGAAGCCTGACGGCTCTTGGGAGGCATGAACCCTTCTTCCTACATCTACGAAGCTGTGTCGTTGGCCGCCGCTGGGGGCGACCGGCGTCGGCTGCGTGGGCAGCCGGAGCGTGCGCGAGCCGCTGTGACGCGGCACCGGGACTTACTTGCCGGCCTTCTTCTTGCCGGCGACGGTGCGCTTGGGGCCCTTGCGGGTGCGCGCGTTGGTCTTGGTGCGCTGGCCGCGCACGGGCAGACCGCGGCGGTGGCGCAGACCCTGGTAGCTGCCGATCTCGACCTTGCGGCGGATGTCGGCGGCCACCTCGCGGCGCAGGTCACCCTCGAGCTTGAAGTTCGCGTCGAGGTAGTCGCGCAGCTCGACGAGCTGCTGCTCGGTGAGGTCGCGCACGCGGGTCGAGTCCGCGATGCCGGTGGCCGTGACGGCCTCCTTGGCGCGGGTGCGGCCCACGCCGTAGATGTAGGTGAGTGCGATCTCCACGCGCTTCTCGCGCGGAAGGTCGACTCCGACAAGACGTGCCATCTTGTGTTGGTCTCCTGTGACTATGCGGAGGTCTGGAGCAGCACCGTTCCGGGAGCCGGTGTGGGCGCCGTGGGCGCTGTGTCACCGTCCGGTCCTCGGCCTCCGTGCCGAGGGTGACGTCCGGGCTGGTGCCCGGGGCCGGGTTGCTGCTGTAGTGCGGTAATGCTGTGCGTCGATCGAAGCTCGACGAGTCGTGCCTGGTGTTCGCTCAGCCCTGGCGCTGCTTGTGGCGCAGGTTCTCGCAGATCACCATGACCCGGCCGTTGCGGCGGATCACCTTGCACTTGTCGCAGATCTTCTTGACGCTCGGCTGAACCTTCATCTGCCTGCCGTCTTCGGATCAGCTTCATGACCGCGCTGGGGCGACATGAAGACGCGGAGACGCCGACGGGTGTCGGCGCCGGTGGTCAGTACGTCAGCGGTAGCGGAAGACGATGCGGCCGCGGGAGAGGTCGTACGGGCTGAGCTCCACGACGACCCGGTCCTCGGGAAGGATCCGGATGTAGTGCTGACGCATCTTGCCCGAAATGTGAGCGAGAACCTTGTGACCGTTGCTCAGCTCGACCCGGAACGTCGCGTTCGGGAGAGCCTCGACGATCGTGCCCTCGACCTCGATGACACCGTCCTTCTTAGCCATATCCTCCACAACCCATGCAGCGTCACCGACCGCGAGCGGCCGCGTGACAGGGGATGACCCGGGCCTGAGCCCGGCTGACCGCCCCCGGACAACACTGCTGCCGCGAGCCCCAGGCGCGCGGCAGTATGAGTCTTCGGGAGCCGACTCACCAGTCTAGTCGCTCGCCCAGCTGAGGCGAAATCGTCGCTCGCCTCAGGTCCGAACGCCCGCCCCAACGCCCGTGAAAACTGCGTGTCAGTGGTGAGGACTGCAGTCCGTGCTGCAGTTCCGACCACTGACACGCAGTTCTCACGGAAGGGGGAGGCTAGTCGAGGTCGAGGTGGCGGACGTTGCGCGCGGCGAGCTGCGCGGCTCCCCCGTCGAAGGCGGTGAGCACGCACGTTCCGGAGTCGGTGACGGCGACGCTGTGCTCCCAGTGCGCGGCCCGCATGCCGTCGTCGGTGACGACCGTCCACTCGTCGGCGAGCTCGTGGGTATGCGGGCTGCCGAGGGTGACCATCGGTTCGATGGCAACGACCGCGCCGCTGCGCACCCGCGGCCCGCGGCCGGTGCCGCCGACGTTGGGCACGCCCGGCTCCATGTGCATGGCGCGGCCGATGCCGTGGCCCTCGTACTCGGTGACGATGCCGTAGTCGGTCGGCCCGCCGGGCGCGGCCAGGCCGGAGCGCCGCAGGCTGCGCTCGACCGCCGTGCCGATGTCGCCGACGTAGCCGCCGACGCGGAAGGCCGCGATGCCGTCCCAGAGCGCGTCGCGGGTGGCCCGGCTCAGGCCGACGTCGCTGGGGTCCGCGGCCGCCTCTCCCCCGACGTGCAACGTCACCGCGGCGTCGCCGTGCCACCCGTCGACGATCGCGCCGCAGTCGACGCTGACGAGATCACCCGCGCGCAACACCGCGCCGCCCGGGATGCCGTGCACGACGGCCTCGTTGACGCTCACGCACAGGGTGTGCCGATAGCCCGGCACCTCCGGGAACGAGGGGCGCGCGCCGGCGGCGAGGATCGTCTCGCGGGCGACCTCGTCGAGGTGCAGGGTCGTCACCCCGGGCTGCGCGGCGGTCGACACCGCCTCCAGGGCCCGGGCGACGACGAGCCCCGCACGGCGCATCGTGCGCAGCTCGTGCGGGGCCTTCGTCTCGAGCCGCTCGCGGCGGCCGAACATCAAGCGGTCGCCGCCGGCAGCGCCTGCTGGAGGCGGGTAAACACCTCGTCGACGTCGCCGGTGCCGTCGACCTTGCGCAGCAGCCCGCGCTCGTCGTACGTCTGCGACAGCGGCGACGTCTCCGTCGTGTACACCGCCATGCGCTCGCGGATCACCTCTTCGGTGTCGTCGGCGCGCCCCTCGATCGAGGCCCGCTTGAGCAGCCGCTGGACGACCTCCTCGGTCGGCACGTCGAGCTCGAGCACCGCGTCGAGGGCGTGCCCGGAGCCCGACAGCATCTCGTCCAGCGCCGCCACCTGAGCCAGTGTGCGCGGGTAGCCGTCGAGCAGGAACCCCTTTGTCGCGTCCTCCTGGGTGAGGCGGTCGGCGACGATCTCGTTGGTCACCTCGTCGGGCACGTACTGCCCGGCGGCGAGGATGCCCTGCACCTTCTTGCCGAGCTCGGTACCGCCCTTGATGTTGGCGCGGAAGATGTCGCCGGTCGAGATGGCGGGAACACCCAGGTGCTCGGCGATCCGAGCGGCCTGCGTGCCCTTACCCGCTCCGGGAGGGCCGAGGATGAGGAGGCGCATCAGCGGAGGAACCCTTCGTAGTGGTGCTGTTTCAGCTGGGACTCGATCTGTTTTACCGTCTCCAGACCCACACCCACAATGATGAGCAGCGACGTTCCGCCGAAGGGGAAGTTCTGGTTGGCCCCGACGAGCACCAGCGCGACGAGCGGGATGAGCGAGACGATCGCCAGATAGATGGCCCCCACCACCGTCACCCGGTTGAGCACGTATGACAGGTACTGCGCGGTGGGCCGCCCGGCCCGCACCCCGGGAATGAAGCCGCCGTACTTCTTCATGTTGTCCGAGACCTCCTGGGGGTTGAAGGAGATCGAGACGTAGAAGAACGTGAAGAACAGGATCAGCGCGACATAGATCGCCATGTACCAGGGGCTGTCGCCGCGGATGAGATGGGATTGGATCCACAACACCCAGGAGGGGGGATTCTGGTTGCCCTGGTAGAACTGCACGATCAACCCGGGAATGGCCAGCAGCGAGGCCGCGAAGATGATCGGGATGACGTTGGCCTGGTTGACCTTCAACGGGATGTACGTGGTGGTTCCGCCATACATGCGGCGCCCGACCATCCGCTTGGCGTACTGCACGGGAATGCGCCGCTGACACTGCTCGACGAAGACCACGACCGCGATGATGGCCAGGCCCAGCAGGATGACGAGGATGAACGTGTCCCACCGGCCGTCCCGCTGCTTGATGGCCCACAGCGAGCTCGGGAAACCGGACGCGATCGACGTGAAGATCAACAGCGACATGCCGTTTCCGACGCCGCGAGCGGTGATCAGCTCACCCATCCACATGATGAGGCCGGTGCCGGCGGTCATCGTCAGCACCATGATCGCGACCGTGACGAAGCCGTCGTCGACGAGGATGCGTTCGCAGTTTCCGCCCGGGAACAGGGCGGCGGGGTTACGGGCGAACGTCACGAATGTCGACGACTGCAACACCGCCAGACCGATCGTCAGATAGCGGGTGTATTGCGTGAGTTTCGCCTGCCCGGTCTGCCCCTCCTGCTTGAGGGTCTCGAACCTGGGAATGACGACGGTCAGCAATTGCACGATGATGCTGGCCGTGATGTACGGCATAATGCCGAGCGCAAAGATCGACAGCTGCAGCAACGCTCCCCCGCTGAACAGGTTCGCCAATCCGAGCAGCTGATTGGCCTGCCCGGAGGCGGGCCGGCACTGCTGAACCTCGACGTAGCTGACGCCGGGGGTCGGAATGTGGGAGCCGAGTCGGAAGAGCGTCATGATGAAAATCGTGAACAGCAGCTTCTTGCGCAGCTCGGGCGTTTTGAATGCCCGTCCGAATGCGGTCAGCACAGATCCTCCTGATGCTCGCCGCACCACCGGTGAGCAGGGCCGACGACGTGATTTCGCGGACCGGCGCCCGTGCTGCGCGACCGGCCGTCCAGCGGTAGAGCGATGGATTCACTCTCAATGCCCCTGGAGAACGATAACACCCCGGGCACCGGTTCCTCCGGTGCCCGGGGTGTCACTCCAGCGCGTCGAAACGCACAAATGTGCAGGTCAACGAGCTGTGAACGAGAACGTGGGGCCGTGCTCAGAGCACCGTGACGGTGCCGCCGGCGGCCTCGATCTTCTCCTTGGCGCTCGCCGAGAACTTGTGCGCGGTCACGTTGACCGCCACGGAGATCTCGCCGTCACCGAGCACCTTGACGAGCTGGCCCTTGCGGACCGCGCCCTTGTCGGCCAGGTCGGCAGCGCTCACGTCACCACCCTGCGGGTACAGCGCGGCGAGGCGGTCGAGGTTGACGACCTGGTACTCGGTGCGGAACGGGTTCGTGAAGCCGCGCAGCTTGGGCAGCCGCATGTGCAGCGGCATCTGCCCGCCCTCGAACCGGTCCGGCACCTGGTAACGCGCCTTGGTGCCCTTGGTTCCGCGCCCGGCGGTCTTGCCCTTGCTGCCCTCACCGCGACCCACGCGGGTCTTGGCGGTCTTGGAGCCGGGGGCCGGACGCAGGTGGTGCACCTTCAGGGGCTTGCCCTCGACGGTGCCCGTCTCGTTGGCGTTGTCGGCCATGGTCAGTCAACCTCCTCGACGGTGACCAGGTGGGCCACCGTGCGGACCATCCCGCGGACCTGCGGGCTGTCCTCCTTGACGACGATGTCGCCGATGCGCTTCAGGCCGAGGGTGCGCAGCGTCTCGCGATGCATGTGCTTGCCCCCGATCTTGCTGCGGGTCTGGGTCACCTTCAGTCGTGCCATCACGCACCAGCTCCTGCGGCGCGAGCGCGCAGCATCGCGGCGGGGGCCACGTCCTCCAGCGGCTTGCCGCGGCGGGCCGCGACGGCCTCCGGACGCTCCAGGTCCCGCAGGGCCTGCACGGTCGCGTGAACGATGTTGATCGCGTTGTCCGAGCCCAGCGACTTGGACAACACGTCGTGGATGCCCGCGCACTCCAGGACGGCGCGCACCGGGCCACCGGCGATGACACCGGTACCGGGCGACGCGGGACGCAGCAGGACGACGCCTGCCGCGGCCTCACCCTGGACGGGGTGCGGGATGGTGCCCTGGATCCGCGGCACCTTGAAGAAGGCCTTCTTGGCCGCCTCGACGCCCTTGGCGATCGCGGCGGGCACCTCCTTGGCCTTGCCGTAGCCGACGCCGACGGTGCCGTCACCGTCGCCGACGACGACCAGGGCGGTGAAGCTGAAGCGCCGCCCACCCTGGACGACCTTGGAGACGCGGTTGATCGTCACGACGCGCTCCAGATACTGGTTGCGCTCGTCCTGGGCACCGCCGCGGCGGTTGTCGCGGTCGCGACGGTCGCGCCCGCCGCGGTCGTTGCCGCCGCCCTCGGCGGCACCGGTGCCTCGACGCTGGGGTCCAGCCATCAGTGGTTCCTCTTTCCGAAGTTGTCGGCGTTGCTGCGAGTCACAGGCTCAGGCCCCCCTCGCGCGCACCGTCCGCGATCGCGGCGATGCGTCCGTGGTACTTGCTGCCGCCGCGGTCGAAGACGACCGCCTCGACGCCGGCGTCCTTGGCCCGGGCCGCCACCAGTTCGCCCACCTTGCGGGCCTTGGCGGTCTTGTCACCCTGCAAGGAGCGCAGGTCGGCCTCCATCGTGGAGGCGGACGCCACGGTCTTGCCGAGGGTGTCGTCGACGACCTGCACGAAGATGTGCCGGCTGCTGCGGGAGACCACCAGACGCGGACGGACGCTGGTGCCGGCGACCTTCTTGCGCAGGCGGACGTGGCGCCGCGTGCGGGCCGCGCTCTTGGACTTGCCGCGCTTGATAGTGAGTGCCATCGGTTACTTACCAGCCTTTCCGACCTTGCGGCGGATCTGCTCGCCGGCGTAGCGCACGCCCTTGCCCTTGTAGGGGTCGGGCCGGCGCAGCTTACGGATGTTCGCGGCGACCTCGCCGACGAGCTGCTTGTCGATGCCCTGGACGGCGAACCGGGTCGGGCCCTCGACCGTGAACGTGATGCCCGCCGGGGGCTCCACGGTGATCGGGTGGCTGTAGCCGAGCGCGAACTCGAGGCTGCCGCCGCGGTTCTGCACGCGGTAACCGGTGCCGTAGATCTCGAGCTTCTTCTCGAAGCCCTTGGTGACGCCCTCGACCATGTTGGCGATGAGCGAACGGGTCAGGCCGTGCAGCGAGCGCGACTCGCGCTCGTCGTTCGGCCGGCTGACCTCGATGGCGCCCTCGTCGCCGCGGGCCACCGAGATCGGCTCGGTGACGGTCAACGCCAGCTCGCCCTTGGGGCCCTTGACCTTGACGTCCTGACCGTCGATCGTCACGTCGACGCCCGAAGGCACGGTGACGGGGAGTCGTCCGATACGGGACATGTCAGCTCTCCTCCTTCTGCCGTGTTTCTCGGGTTACCAGACGTAGGCGAGGACTTCCCCACCTACGCCCTTCTCTGCGGCCTGCTTGTCGGTGAGCAGCCCGGAGGACGTGGAGATGATCGCCACGCCCAGGCCGCCGAGGACCTTGGGCAGGTTCGTCGACTTGGCGTACACGCGCAGTCCGGGCTTGGACACGCGGCGCACACCGGAGATCGAACGCTCCCGGTTCGGGCCGTACTTCAGGTCGATGGTCAGCGTCTTGCCGACCTCCGCGTCCTCCACGCGCCATCCCGAGATGTAGCCCTCGCTGGTCAGGATGTCGGCGATGTTGGACTTCAACTTCGAAAACGGCATGGAGACCACGTCGTGGTGCGCGGAGTTGGCGTTGCGCACGCGGGTCAACATGTCCGCGATCGGGTCTGTCATCGTCATGTGGGCTCTCCGCCCTTCCTCACCGGGGTTTCACCCGCACCGGCTTCGCGGTGCACGGGCGACCTACGGTGTGTCAAAACAGTGGGTCGAGGTGTTCGTTGGGCGGCTGTTACCAGCTGCTCTTGGTGACGCCGGGCAACTCGCCGCGGTGCGCCATCTCGCGAAGGCACACGCGGCACAGGCCGAACTTGCGGTAGACCGAGTGCGGCCGGCCGCAGCGCTGACAGCGGGTGTAGGCGCGAACCTTGAACTTCGGCTTGCGGTTGGCCTTGTTGATCAGTGCGGTCTTGGCCACGATCAGTTCTCCTTGAACGGGAATCCGAGCTGGCGCAGCAGCGCCCGGCCCTCGTCGTCGTTGGTGGCCGTCGTGACGACCGTGATGTCCATACCGCGCACAAAGTCGATGCGGTCGGGGTCGATCTCGTAGAACATCGACTGCTCGTTGAGACCGAACGTGTAGTTGCCGCGTCCGTCGAACTGCTTCGGCGACAGGCCCCGGAAGTCACGGATCCGCGGCAGCGCCACGGACACGAGCCGGTCGAGGAACTCCCACATGCGGTCGCCGCGCAGCGTCGTGTGCGCGCCGATCGGCATGCCCTCGCGCAGCTTGAACTGCGCGATCGACTTGCGGGCGCGAGTCACCACGGGCTTCTGGCCGGTGATGAGCGTGAGGTCGCGGATCGCGCCCTCGATGCGCTTGGAGTCGCGGGCGGCCTCGCCCACACCCATGTTGACGACGACCTTGACGACGCCCGGCACCTGCATGACGTTGCCGTAGCCGAACTCCTTCAGGAGCGCCGGCTTGATCTGCTCGGCGTACTTCGTCTTCAGCCGCGGGGTCGGCACCTGGTTCTGCTCCACCGTCTCCGGCGTGGTCGTGCTCATCAGATGTCCTTCCCGGAACGCACGGCGACCCGGATGCGCTGGGTCTTCGTGCGTCCGCCTCGCTCGACCTGCTCGGTGCGCATGCGCACCCGGGTCGGCTTCTTCGTCTCGGGGTCGACCAGGGCCACGTTGCTGACGTGGATCGGGGCCTCGACGACCACGATCCCGCCGGTACGGTTGCCCGTCTGGCCGGCGCGGGTGTGCTTGGTCACCCGGTTGATGCCCTCGACGAGCACCCGCTGCGTCTCGGGGAACACGTCGATGACCTTGCCCTGCTTGCCGCGGTCGCCGCCCTTGTCCTGCTTGCGACCGGTGATGACCTGCACCAGGTCACCCTTCTTGATCCTCATCTTGGCCATGGCTTACAGCACCTCCGGCGCCAGCGAGATGATCTTCATGAAGCGCTTCTCGCGCAGCTCACGCCCCACGGGGCCGAAGATGCGGGTGCCCCGGGGGTCGCCGTCGTTACGAAGGATGACGGCGGCGTTCTCGTCGAACTTGATGTACGAACCGTCGCCGCGGCGACGCTCCTTCTTCGTGCGCACGATGACGGCCTTGACGACATCGCCCTTCTTGACGTTGCCGCCGGGGATGGCGTCCTTGACAGTGGCGACGATGACGTCACCGATGCCGGCGTAGCGGCGACCGGAGCCGCCGAGAACCCGGATGCACAGGATCTCCTTGGCACCGGTGTTGTCGGCGACGCGCAGTCGCGACTCCTGCTGAATCACTAGTTACTCCTGTCGTCACGCCGGTTCTCGCGCCGAGGCGGCGAGCCTTGCGGAACTGGCGAACCCCACCCGGGGGCTCGTAATTACTAGGTCTGGGGGTGGTTCGCGGCGCCGCCTGGGCGGCCGCCGCGACCGGGGGAAGGCCTTACTTGGCCTTCTCGAGGATCTGCACGATCCGCCAACGCTTGCCGGCCGACAGCGGGCGCGTCTCCATGAGGAGCACGCGGTCGCCGACGCCGCACTCGTTGTTCTCGTCGTGGGCCTTCAGCCGGCTCGTGCGGCGCATGACCTTGCCATACAGCGCGTGCTTGACGCGGTCCTCCACCTCGACGACGACCGTCTTGTCCATCTTGTCCGACACGACGTAGCCGCGCGCCGTCTTGCGGAACTTGCGCTCGGTCTGCTGGGTTGCCACGCTCTCGCTCTCCTGCTGGCTCATGTCACTTCACCGACTTCTGGCCGCCGATGTTCAGCTCGCGCTCGCGCATGATCGTGTAGATCCGCGCGATGTCCTTGCGGACCGCCTTGAGGCGCGAGCTGTTCTCCAGCTGGCCGGTGGCCGACTGGAAACGGAGGTTGAACAGCTCCGCCTTGGCCTTGCCGAGCTCGTCCACGAGCTTGTCGTCGGACAGCTCGCGCAGCGCCTGCGGTGCGAGGTCCTTGCTTCCCACGGCCATCAGACGTCCCCTCCTTCACGCTGGACGAAGCGGCACTTCATCGGCAGCTTGTGCATCGCCAGTCGCATCGCTTCCCGGGCCACCTCTTCGGAGACGCCGGACAGCTCGAACATGACACGACCGGGCTTGACGTTGGCGATCCACCACTCCGGCGAACCCTTACCGGAACCCATCCGGGTCTCGGCCGGCTTCTTGGTCAGCGGGCGGTCCGGGTAGATGTTGATCCAGACCTTTCCGCCACGCTTGATGTAGCGGGTCATCGCGATACGGGCGGACTCGATCTGCCGGTTCGTGACGTAGGCGGGCTCGAGGGCCTGGATGCCGTAGTCGCCGAAGGCGATCGTGGTGCCACCCTTGGCAGCGCCCGACCGCTTCGGGTGGTGCTGCTTACGGTGCTTGACTCGACGGGGAATCAACATCAGGACTGCTCTCCCTCACTGGCTGCGGCGCCCACGCCGGCCGGCGCAGCGGCAGCGGTCTGCTCGGCGGGCGCACCGCCTTGCTCGTCGCTGCGACCCCCGCGCGCCGGACGCTCGCTACCGCGCTCGCCGCCGCGGCGGCCGCGGGACGGCCGGTCGCTACGGTCTCCGCGCGGGCCACGGGACGGACGGCCCGGGGCGGCGGCCTGCTGGGCCGCGAGCTCCTTGGCGGTCAGGTCGCCCTTGTAGATCCACACCTTGACGCCGATGCGGCCGAAGGTCGTGCGGGCCTCGTAGAAGCCGTAGTCGATCTGCGCGCGCAGCGTGTGCAGCGGCACGCGCCCCTCGCGGTAGAACTCGGTGCGGCTCATCTCGGCGCCGCCGAGACGACCGGAAACCTGCACCCGGATTCCCTTGGCACCGGCGCGCACGGAGGACTGCATCCCCTTGCGCATCGCGCGCCGGAACGACACGCGGGCGGACAGCTGCTCAGCGATGCCCTGGGCGACCAGCTGCGCGTCCATCTCGGGGTTCTTGACCTCGAGGATGTTCAGCTGCACCTGCTTGCCGGTGAGCTTCTCGAGCTCGCCGCGGATGCGGTCGGCCTCCGCGCCGCGGCGACCGATGACGATGCCGGGGCGGGCGGTGTGGATGTCGACGCGCACGCGGTCACGAGTGCGCTCGATCTCGACGCGGCTGATGCCCGCGCGCTCCATGCCCGTGGACATGAGCTTGCGGATCGCCACGTCTTCCTTGACGTAGTCGCGGTAGCGCTGGCCGTCCTTCGTGGAGTCGGCGAACCAGCGGCTCTTGTGCTCCGTCGTGATGCCCAGGCGGAATCCCGTGGGGTTGACCTTCTGGCCCATCAGCGGGTACCTCCCTGCTTGTTCTGCGGCTGGCTCACGAAAACCGTGATGTGGCTGGTGCGCTTGTTGATGCGGTAGGCCCGCCCCTGCGCACGCGGCTGGAACCGCTTCATCGTCGGGCCCTCGTCGACGTACGCGGCGCTGATGACCAGGTCGCGCTCGTCGAACGGCAGGGACTCCTTGTCGGCCTTGACCCGGGCGTTGGCCATCGCGCTCGCGACGACCTTGCGCACCGGCTCACTGGCGGACTGCGGCGCGAACTGCAGGATCGCCAGGGCGTCGACGGCCTTCTTGCCGCGGACGAGGTCCACGACGCGACGCGCCTTCATCGGCGTGACACGCACGTGCCGCGCCTGCGCCTTGGCTTCCATCGTGCTCCCTTGGGTTTGCGTGGTGTTCGAAGTCATGTCAGATCACCGCCACCGCCTCAGCGGCGGCGACCCTTCTTGTCGTCCTTCACGTGACCCTTGAAGGTGCGCGTCTGGGCGAACTCGCCGAGCTTGTGGCCGACCATCGACTCGGTGATGAACACCGGGACGTGCTTGCGGCCGTCGTGGACGGCGAAGGTGTGACCGAGGAAGTCCGGCGCGATGACCGAACGACGCGACCAGGTCTTGATGACGTTCTTCGTGCCCGCTTCGTTCTGAGCGTCGACCTTCTTCTGAAGGTGCTCGTCGATGAAGGGGCCCTTCTTCAGGCTACGAGGCATTAGGCAGGCTCCTTATCAGCGCTTCTTGCCAGTACGACGGCGACGCACGATGAGCTTGTCGCTTTCCTTGTTCGGCCGGCGGGTGCGGCCCTCCGGCTGGCCCCACGGGCTCACCGGGTTGCGGCCACCGGACGTGCGACCCTCGCCACCACCGTGCGGGTGGTCGACCGGGTTCATGACGACACCGCGGACGGTCGGGCGCTTGCCCTTCCAGCGCATGCGGCCCGCCTTGCCCCAGTTGATGTTGCTCTGCTCGGCGTTGCCGACCTCACCGACGGTGGCGCGGCAGCGCACGTCGACGTTGCGGATCTCGCCGGACGGCATGCGCAGCTGGGCGTACGGGCCGTCCTTGGCGACGAGCTGCACGCGGGCGCCGGCGGACCGGGCGATCTTGGCGCCGCCACCGGGGCGCAGCTCGATGGCGTGCACCACGGTGCCGACCGGGATGTTGCGCAGCGGCAGGGCGTTGCCCGGCTTGATGTCGGCCGCGGGGCCGTTCTCGATGCGGTCGCCCTGACGGAGCCGGTTCGGCGCGAGGATGTAGCGCTTCTCGCCGTCGGCGTAGTGCAGCAGCGCGATGCGCGCCGTGCGGTTGGGGTCGTACTCGATGTGCGCGACCTTGGCCGGCACGCCGTCCTTGTCGTGACGACGGAAGTCGATGACGCGGTAGGCGCGCTTGTGGCCGCCGCCGATGTGGCGGGTCGTGATGCGGCCGGCGTTGTTACGACCACCGGTCTTGGCGAGCGGACGCACGAGCGACTTCTCCGGCTCCGAGCGCGTCACCTCGACGAAGTCGGCGACGGAACTGCCGCGACGACCCGGGGTCGTCGGCTTGTACTTGCGGATACCCATCTGAAATGTCCTGTCTTTCGACGACTTCGCCGGCCGTTAGGCCGAAGCCCCGAAGATGTCGATCGTGCCCTCGCGCAGCGTGACGATCGCGCGCTTGGTGTCCTTGCGCTTGCCGGTGCCGAACCGCGTGCGCCGCGACTTGCCCTGACGGTTCAGGGTGTTGACCGAGTCGACCTTGACGCCGAAGACCTTCTCCACGGCGATCTTGATCTCGGTCTTGTTGGCGCGCGGGTCGACCAGGAAGGTGTACTTGCCCTCGTCGAGCAGTCCGTAGGACTTCTCCGAAACGACCGGGGCGAGGATGACGTCGCGCGGGTTCTTGTTGAGGTTCACTTCACGGCCTCCTTGCTCGCGCCGGCGGCGGAGATGAAGGAACGCAGCGCGCCCTCCGTGAAGACGATGTCGTCTGCGCACAGCACGTCGTAGGTGTTCAGCTGGTCGGCCCACAGCAGGTGCACGTTGGGCAGGTTGCGCACCGACAGCGCGCCACCCTCGTCGCTGCGCTTGAGCACCACGAGCAGGTTGCGCCGCTCGCTGACCTTCTCCAGCAGCCCGCGGGCCGCCTTGGTGGAGGGGGTCTGGCCGTCGATGACCGCGGACAGAGCGTGGATGCGACCGTGCCGGGCGCGGTCCGAGAGGGCCCCACGCAGAGCGGCGGCCTTCATCTTCTTCGGGGTGCGCTGGCTGTAGTCGCGCGGCTGCGGGCCGTGCACGACGCCACCGCCGGCGAACTGCGGCGCGCGGACCGAGCCCTGGCGGGCGCGGCCGGTGCCCTTCTGCCGGTACGGCTTGCGGCCACCGCCGCGGGTCTGGCCGCGGGTCTTGGTGGCGTGCGTGCCCTGCCGGGCCGCCGCCAGCTGGGCGACGACGACCTGGTGGATCAGCGGCACGTTGGTCTGGACGTCGAAGATGTCGGCGGGCAGTTCGATCGAACCGCCGGCGGCACCCTTCGTGTCGAGGATGTCGATGGTCGTCACGACTCAGGCCCCCTTGGCAGCGGTGCGGACGAGGACGATGCCGCCGCGCGGGCCGGGAACGGCGCCCTTGAGCAGCAGCAGGCCGCGCTCGGCGTCCACGGCGTGGATCGTCAGGTTCTGAGTGGTCTGGCGCTCGCCGCCCATACGGCCGGCCATGCGCTGACCCTTGTAGACGCGACCCGGGGTCGCGCAGCCGCCGATGGAGCCCGGCTTGCGGTGGTTACGGTGCGCACCGTGGGAGGCGCCGACGCCGGAGAAGCCGTGTCGCTTCATCACACCGGCGAAGCCCTTGCCCTTGGTGGTGCCGGCCACGTCGACCTTCTGGCCGTTCTCGAACGTCTCGACGGTGAGCTCCTGGCCGAGGCTGAACTCACCGGCGTCGGACGTGCGCAGCTCGACGAGGTGGCGGCGCGGGGACACCCCGGCCCTCTCGAAGTGGCCCGTCATCGGCTTGTTGACCTTGCGCGGGTCGATCGCGCCGAAGGCGATCTGGACGGCGTCGTAGCCGTCGGTCTGCGCGTCGCGGACCTGCGTGACGACGCAGGGACCCGCCTGGATGACCGTCACCGGGACGAGGCGGTTGTCGGCGTCCCACACCTGGGTCATGCCGAGCTTGGTGCCCAAGAGTCCCTTGACGGCGCGTTCGCGTGTCGAAGTCATGTCGCTCTACTCCTGCTCGCTGCCTGGGACTTACAGCTTGATTTCGATGTTGACGTCGGCCGGCAGGTCGAGTCGCATGAGCGAGTCCACCGCCTTCGGCGTCGGGTCCACGATGTCGATGAGGCGCTTGTGCGTGCGCATCTCGAAGTGCTCGCGGCTGTCCTTGTACTTGTGCGGCGACCGGATGACGACGAAGACGTTCTTCTCCGTCGGCAGCGGCACCGGGCCGACCACCGTCGCGCCCGCGCGGGTCACGGTGTCGACAATCTTGCGCGCCGAGCTGTCGATGACCTCGTGGTCGTACGACTTCAGCCGGATGCGGATCTTCTGTCCCGCCATCGCTTCGTTCGACTCTCTCTCGTCGTTCTCTTCGGACCGGCTCCGACCCACGCGCTCGGGTGTGTCGCGGTGTGCGGACATAGTCGTGCACACACAAAACCCCGCCTACCCTGTCGTCCCGCCGCTCCCTGCTGGGTCGCGGGCCGACGGCTAGTCGGTGGTCGATGAACCGGAGCTTGCGCTTCCACGTCGCGAGGCACCGGTTCCGCGGGCCGGTTCGCGACGCGGACGGAGTGGTCTCCGGCTGGTCTCGCGAACTCGATCCGAGGTGCTAGTAACCTCGTGCGAGGGACTGTGGTGCAGGCATCAGGCCTTATCCACGCGTCAAGCAACTGCTCTATAGTGCCAGACGCCCGGGTCCGACCTCAAATCCGCCCGGCTCCCCCCCCGCCTGGGGGCCCTCGGGGCAGGCGCCGAGGCAGGCGTGACGCAGGTGTGGCGTGCGGGGGTCAGGGCCGGAAGGCCGATCCGGCCACGAGGCTCTCGTCGACCGGCAGGCGCCCTCGGCGAACCGCGTCGACGAAGCGCGCGTGATCGGCCTCCGTCTGATCGGCGTAGAGCCGGGCGAAGCGGGCCATGGCGGTGGCGAACCGTCTGCCCTTGCCGAGGTAGCCGGCGATCATCGAGGCGCCCGAGGTGCGGGCGTGCCCCTTGGCGAGCAGGTGCCCGACGATGCCGGCGTAGTCGCACAGGGCCGCGGGGTCGAGGGAATCCAGCGGCACCGTGCCCTTCTGATTGCGGAACAGGCGCACGTAGCAGGCGAGGTCGCCCACGGTGGCCCAGCCGAGCAAAGGGTCGGAGACGGTCTGCAGGGCCTGCTGGTACTCCACCACTCGCTGGCCCTGGTGGTCGTGCCACACCGAGTCGCCGTGCACGTACTGCGCGAGTACCGAGCGACGGGCCTCCTTGAGCTGCAGGAACAGCACGTCGTCGGGGTCGCTGCCCTCAAGCAGCGCGACGTAGGCCCGCAGCCCGACACTGCCGACTCCGACGACCTTGTGCGCGATGTCGACGATCGTGTACCCGCCGACCGCGCGCCGCCAGTGCGGGCTGAGCGTCTCCAGGTAGCCGTCGAGGGCGACCGCCACCTGCTCGTACTCGGCCTCCGGCAGCGGGGTGATCAGCGGTGGCTCGGTGACGATCCGGCGCCCGTCGGCGGATTCGCGGGTGAACCGGGGCAGCACGCGGTCGCTCGTCTTCTTGCGGGCCTTCTTGACCGCGCGCGCGATCTCGTCGCGCAGGCTCGCCTCGGTGACGGTCTCGTGCAGCCGCTCCACGTCGAGGCGGTTGTACGAGCGCCGCAGCAGCGGCTCCTCGGCAAGAAAACGCACCTCGTCTCGGTAGGCGTGCACGCAACTGCGCACGGCCTGCGCGCAGTCGTCCTCCCCCACGCCGTTCTCCCGGCCCGCGACATGAATGGAGGCGGTGAGCCGCCGCAGGTCCCATTCCCAGGCCCCGGGGTGCGCCTCGTCGAAGTCGTTGAGGTCGATGACGAGTTCGCCTTCGGGCGAGCCGTAGAACCCGAAGTTGCCCAGGTGCGCGTCACCGCACACGACGGGCGTGATGCCGGTGGCCGGCAGGTGCGCGACATCCCAGGCCATGACGACCGCGCTGCCACGCAGGAAGCCGTACGGGCTGGACATCATCCGGGCCACCCGCACCCGCACGAGGTCCTCGCGCCGCCCCGCGTGGGAGGCGGTGATGAGGTCGACGGGGTCGGGGCGCGCCGGCGGCGGGCTCCATTCGCCGAGGCTGCGGCGGGGCACGTCCTTGCGCAGCGCCTTGCCCAGCTCGAAGCGCTCCCGCCGCGTCACGGGTCGCTGGAGCAGCGAGGTGTAGGCGGAGCTGTCGGTGGAGGCGAGCACCCGGTGCGGGTCGGTCATCCCGGCGCCCTCACGCCACGAGCTCGGTGGGCACGAACGAGACGGGATACGGGTCGCGCACGACGAAGGGTTCGTCGCCGGCGGCGCGGGACGCCTCCGCATACCTTCCGTCGTCGAGTCGCCAGGCGAGCACCGACGGTTCGTCGGGGTCGACGACCCAGTAGTGCTCACACCCCGCGGCCTCGAGCCGGCTGCGTTTGAGCAGCAGGTCGAACCGCCGGGTGGAGGGCGAGAGCACCTCCACGGCCAGCACCGGCACCGCCGGCAGATTGCGCTCGGTGAGGTCGGCCCGGCGCGCGACGAGTAGGTCGGGTTCGAGCACGGTGTCGCGGGCCAGCACGACGTCGAAGGGCGCCAGGAAGACCTCCAACTCCGCCGGGCACGCGTCGCGCAGCCGCAGATATAGGTTGCCGACGGCACGTTGATGCAGCATCCGCGGCGACGGGCTCACGATGAGCACCCCGTCGACGAGTTCGTAACGGTGTCCGTCATCGGGCAGTCCAGCGAGGTCGTCGTAGGTCAACGCACGGCCCCACGGCAGGCCCGCGGGGCCTGCCGAGCCCGCGGCGCCGGACGGGCCGGGTGCGGCTGCTGTCATGGGAGCCATCGTGCCTCCTGGTCTGCACACGGTCCACCCTGCCCCATCCGGGGCCGGACACCCCGAGGTTATCCACAGGCGCGGGCCCATCAGCCGAGGTCCTTGCGCTCCCCCGGGTTGCAGCCCTGCGCGACGGTGCGCGGATAACCGACCGCGGGGCGCCACGGTTCGAGATGGAACTCCTCCTTGGTGGGCACGAACCGCACGCGGCAGGCGTACTGGTCGCGCATCCCCGGCTGATCGGCGCGCGGGGTGAGCCGCACGATCTCCTCCCAAGCCGCCTCGATCGACGCCTCGTCGGGGTGCGCGCGCTGCCACGCCGACGGCACGACGGTCAGGCTCGCCCGTCCCCCGCGAGTGGTCCAGCGCACCGACTCGACTCGTTGGCCGGGCGGCGGGAGCGGCGCCGGCGTCGCGGTCGTGTGCGTTGCCGTCGCGGTGGGGCGCGTCGTCGTCGCGCTCCGGCCGGCCGGACCCGACCCCGGTGGGGAGGCCGAGGCGCAACCCGCCAGGGCCACCACAAGCCCCGTCAGCGCCGTCAGCAGGCGCGTCACTCCCAGTCGCGTCACGCGCCCAGGTCGGCCGGTACGATCCGGATCGGGTAGGGGGCATCGACGACGAGCGGTTCGGAGCCGGTGGCCCGGGCCGCCTCCACGTACTCGCCGGCCACGAGGCGCCAGGCGAGCACCGAGGGCACGTCGGGATCGACCACCCAGTAGTGCTCGCAGCCCGCAGCCTCGAGCCGGCTGCGTTTGAGCGTGAGGTCGACGCGTCGCGTCGACGGCGACAGCACCTCAGCGGCGAGCACCGGTGCCGTCGGCAGATTGACCTCGGTGAGATCGTCGCGGCGGGCCACGATGAGATCGGGAATCAGCACACTGTCCTGTGCGAGCACGACATCGAACGGCGCGAACAGCACCTCCAGGTCGGCCGGGCACGATCGCTCCAGTGCCGACAGAAGGGCCTTGGCGGCCCGCTGATGCCGCAGGCGGGGTGACGGGCTCACGATGAGCACCCCGTCGACGAGCTCGTACCGGTGACCGTCATCGGGCATCGTCGCCAGGTCGGCGCGCGTCAGCTCCCGGCCCCACGGCAGGCGCAGGCCCCGCGTGGGGGTCGGCCCGGTTGCCGTGTCCTCGCTCATGACGCTCACGACACTCATGGTCCCTCCCGTTCGTCACCCGGTCCAGCCTGCCCGGTTGTGGTGGCGCGACCGTGGGGTTATCCACAGGGGTCGCGACGACCCGCCTGAGCGCCGGCGACCGGCAGGGTCAGCTGAGCCGGCTCACGCCAGCGAGCGCCAGCGGGCGGTGGGGCTCCAGTGGTCGGGGTCGAGCAGGTGCAGGTCGAGTTCGTCGGCGAGGCGGGCGAGCAGCTCCTGGCCGCGCACGCTGTTGCCGTGGCGGTCCAGGCGCGGCGAGAACGACCCGATGCCGAGGCAGCCGGGCAGCGCGCCGAGGATGCCACCGGCGACGCCGCTCTTGGCGGGCAGGCCGACGCTCGTCGTCCAGTCACCGGCGGAGCTGTACATGCCGCACGTGATCATCACCGACATCGTCAGCCGGGCCGCTTCCGCCGAGAAGACCCGCTCCCCGGTCAGCGGGTGCGCCCCGCAGTTCGCCAGCGTCGCGCCCATCAGCGCGAGATCCTGCGCATCGACGAGCACCGCGCACTGGCGCAGGAACCCGTCGACGACGTCGCGCGGATCGTCGGGCAGGATCTCCAGGCTCCGCAGCATGTGCGCGATCGCGAGATTGCGGTCCGCCCCGTCGAGCTCCGCCTCGTGCGTCTGCGCGTCGACCTCCAGCTGCCGACCGGCGGCCCGCGACAGCATGCGCACGATCCGTTCGGCGCGGTCGTCCGCGTCGGCTCCGGGGCCGCCGATGAGCGCGTGGATCGTCATCGCGCCCGCGTTGATCATCGGGTTGTCGGGCCGGTTCGACTTCTCCTCGATGGAGATCCGGTTGAAGGCCTCCCCCGACGGCTCGACGTCGACCATCTCGATGACCCGGCTCCAGCCGCACTCGTCGATCGCCATCGCGTAGACCAGCGCCTTGGAGATCGATTGGATGGTGAACTGCGCGGTGGCATCGCCGGCGCTGAACAGCCCGCCGTCGACGGTGGCCAGCGCCACCCCGAACCGTTCCGGGTCCGTACAGGCGAGGTCGCTGGTCGGCACCTCCACCTCGCCCGCGTCGTCGTCGCGGGTCGCCGCCAGCGCTGCCGCCAAACTCGTCGAGCGCTCGAAGCCGCGGCCGGCCGAATGCTGCGTCACTGCTGCCTCCTGCTCCCGTGCTGTTCGCACACCCTGACATGCCGAGGGGGCCCGAGCCGAAGCTCGGACCCCCGTCGTGGTGGTCCCGCGCCCGCGAGGGCGCTCGGATCACTTGATGATGTTGGTGACCCGGCCGGCGCCGACGGTGCGGCCGCCCTCGCGGATCGCGAACTTCAGGCCCTCCTCCATCGCGATCGGCTGGATGAGGTCGACCTTCATGTCGGTGTTGTCACCGGGCATGACCATCTCGGTGCCCTCGGGCAGGTGCACGACACCCGTCACGTCCGTGGTCCGGAAGTAGAACTGCGGACGGTAGTTGTCGTAGAACGGCGTGTGCCGGCCGCCCTCGTCCTTGGACAGGATGTAGACCTGGCCCTCGAACTCGGTGTGCGGGGTGATCGAAGCCGGCTTGCAGACGACCTGGCCGCGCTCGACGTCCTCGCGCTTGATGCCACGAAGCAGCAGGCCGACGTTCTCGCCCGCACGACCCTCGTCGAGCAGCTTGCGGAACATCTCGATGCCGGTGACGGTGGTCTTGGCCGACTTCTCGCGGATGCCGACGATCTCGACCTCCTCGTTGACCTTCAGCACGCCACGCTCGATACGGCCGGTGACGACCGTGCCACGACCGGTGATCGTGAAGACGTCCTCGACGGGCATGAGGAACGGCTTGTCGATGTCGCGCTCCGGCTGCGGGATCGCCTCGTCGACGGCGTCCATGAGCTCGAGAACGGTCTTGCTCCACTCCTCGTCGCCCTCAAGGGCCTTGAGCGCGGAGACCTTGACGACCGGAACGTCGTCGCCCGGGAACTCGTACTGCGACAGCAGCTCGCGGACCTCCATCTCGACGAGCTCCATGATCTCCTCGTCGTCGACCATGTCGGCCTTGTTGAGCGCGACGACGATGTAGGGCACGCCCACCTGGCGGGCCAGGAGCACGTGCTCCTTCGTCTGCGGCATCGGGCCGTCGGTGGCGGCCACCACGAGGATGGCGCCGTCCATCTGCGCCGCACCCGTGATCATGTTCTTCACGTAGTCGGCGTGACCGGGGCAGTCGACGTGAGCGTAGTGACGGCTCTCGGTCTGGTACTCGACGTGCGCGATGGAGATCGTGATACCGCGCTGCTTCTCCTCCGGCGCCTTGTCGATCTGGTCGAACGGCGTGAAGGGGTTCAGGTCCGGGTACTTGTCGTGCAGAACCTTGGTGATCGCAGCCGTCAGCGTCGTCTTGCCGTGGTCGATGTGACCGATGGTGCCGATGTTGACGTGCGGCTTGGTCCGCTCGAACTTCGCCTTCGCCACTGGTGTCCTCCTGTTGGACTGGGGTTGTTACGAGCCACAACCCGAGGTGGGGCGCAGCTGCGTTGGGGTTTGATACTTACGTGAAGAGCATCAGCGGGTGAGTGTACCCGCCTCACTCGCCTCGCATCTTCTTGACGATCTCGTCCGCGACGTTCCGGGGAACCTCCGCGTAGGAGTCGAACTGCATCGTGTAGTTGGCGCGACCCTGGGTCTTGGACCGAAGGTCGCCAACGTACCCGAACATCTCCGACAGCGGCACGAGCGCGCGAACGATCTTCGCGCCGCTGATGTCCTCCATGGACTGGATCTGCCCACGGCGGGAGTTGATGTCGCCGATGACGTCGCCCATGTACTCCTCGGGCGTGCGCACCTCAACGGCCATCATCGGCTCGAGCAGCACCGGGTCGGCCTTGCGCAGGGCCTCCTTGGTGGCCATCGAACCGGCGATCTTGAACGCCATCTCCGAGGAGTCGACGTCGTGGTACGCGCCGTCGAGCAGCGTCGCCTTGATGCCGACCATCGGGTAGCCGGCGAGCACACCGACGCCGAGGGCGTCCTGGATGCCGTGGTCGACCGACGGGATGTACTCCCGCGGGATGCGGCCACCGGTGACCTTGTTGTCGAACTCGTACATCGCACCCTCGGCGGTGTCCAGCGGCTCGAAGGTGATCTGCACCTTCGCGTACTGGCCCGAACCACCGGTCTGCTTCTTGTGCGTGTAGTCGTACTTCTCCACGGGACGACGAATCGTCTCGCGGTAGGCCACCTGCGGCTTGCCGACGTTGGCCTCGACCTTGAACTCACGCCGCATCCGGTCGACGAGGATGTCGAGGTGCAGCTCGCCCATGCCCTTGATGATCGTCTGGCCGGTCTCCTGGTCGAGCTCGACCTGGAAGGTCGGGTCTTCCTCGGCCAGCTTCTGGATCGCGGTCGACAGCTTCTCCTGGTCGCCCTTGGTCTTGGGCTCGATGGCCACGTTGATGACCGGCTCCGGGAACGTCATCGACTCGAGCACGACGTGGTTGTTCATGTCGCTGAGCGTGTCGCCGGTGGTGGTGTCCTTGAGGCCGATCATCGCGTAGATGTGGCCCGCGGAGACCGAGGTCACCGGGTTCTCCTTGTTGGCGTGCATCTGGAAGAGCTTGCCGATGCGCTCGCGCTTCTGCTTGGTCGAGTTGTAGACCGGCTGGCCCGCCTCGATGTGTCCGGAGTACACGCGCACGTAGGTGAGACGGCCGAAGAACGGGTGCGAGACGACCTTGAACGCGAGGGCCGCGAAGGGCTCGGAGGCATCGGCGTGACGCTCGATGATCTTCTCCTCGTCCTTGGGGTCGTGACCCTTGATGCTCTCGACGTCCATCGGGTTCGGCAGGTACGCCAGCACCGCGTCGAGCATGGGCTGCACGCCCTTGTTCTTGAACGCCGAGCCGCAGAACACCGGGTAGACCTCGCCGGCGATCGTCAGCTTGCGCACGCCGGCCTGGAGCTCGGTGAGCGTGAGCTCCTCGCCCTCCAGGTACTTCATCGTCAGTTCGTCGTCGGCCTCGGCCACGCGCTCGACCAGGTGGTTGCGGTACTCCTCGGCCCGCTCCTGCAGGTCGGCCGGGATGTCCTGGATGTCGTAGTCCTCGCCCTTCTGGACCTCGCCGGCCCAGACGAACGCCTTCATCGTCAGCAGATCGACGACGCCGGTGAACTCGCTCTCAGCACCGATCGGCAGCTGCATGACCAGCGGCTCCGCGCCGAGGCGGTCCTTGATCGTCTGCACGGTGTAGTAGAAGTCGGCGCCGAGCTTGTCCATCTTGTTGACGAAGCAGATGCGCGGCACGTTGTACTTGTCCGCCTGCCGCCACACGGTCTCGGACTGGGGCTCGACGCCCTCCTTGCCGTCGAAGACCGCGACGGCGCCGTCGAGCACGCGCAGCGAGCGCTCCACCTCGACGGTGAAGTCCACGTGGCCGGGCGTGTCGATGATGTTGATCTGGTGGTCCTTCCAGAAGCATGTCGTCGCGGCCGACGTGATCGTGATGCCGCGCTCCGCCTCCTGCTCCATCCAGTCCATCGTCGAGGCGCCGTCGTGCGTCTCGCCGATCTTGTAGTTGATCCCGGTGTAAAAGAGGATGCGCTCGGTCACCGTGGTCTTGCCGGCGTCGATGTGCGCCATGATGCCGATGTTGCGGACCTTCTTCAGGTCGGTCAGGACATCGAGTGCCACTAGCTTTATCGCTCTCGTCTCGTCGAATTGGGGTGCCGGGCCGGAGTCGGTCCGGCAGGTCCGTGGGCTGCCGGCGGGGGCGGTGCGCAGCACCGACCCCGCCGACCTGGCGCCATGGGGTGCAGGCTTACCAGCGGTAGTGCGCGAAGGCCTTGTTGGACTCGGCCATCTTGTGGGTGTCTTCGCGGCGCTTGACCGCTGCGCCCAGGCCGTTGCTGGCGTCGAGGATCTCGTTCATCAGACGATCGGTCATCGTCTTCTCACGACGCTGCCGGGCGTAGCCCACGAGCCAGCGCAGCGCCAGCGTCGTGCTGCGGCCGGCGCGCACCTCGACGGGCACCTGGTAGGTGGCGCCACCGACGCGGCGGCTGCGCACCTCGAGGGTAGGCTTGACGTTGTCGAGCGCCCGCTTGAGCGTGACGACCGGGTCGGTGCCGGTCTTCTGCCGGCAACCCTCGAGGGCGCCGTACACGATGCGCTCCGCGATCGACTTCTTGCCGTCGAGGAGGATCTTGTTGACCAGCTGGGTGACCAGCGGGGACCCGTAGACCGGGTCGACGACGAGCGGCCGCTTGGGGGCCGGTCCCTTACGCGGCATTACTTCTTCTCCTTCTTCGCGCCGTAGCGGGAACGCGCCTGCTGGCGGTTCCGCACGCCCTGCGTGTCGAGGGAGCCACGGATGATCTTGTAGCGAACGCCCGGCAGGTCCTTCACGCGGCCGCCGCGCACGAGCACGATCGAGTGCTCCTGCAGGTTGTGACCGACGCCCGGAATGTAGGCGGTCACCTCGATGCCCGAGGTGAGCTTGACGCGGGCGACCTTGCGCAGGGCCGAGTTCGGCTTCTTGGGCGTGGTCGTGTACACGCGGGTGCACACGCCGCGGCGCTGCGGGCTGCCCTTGAGGGCCGGGGTCTTGGCCTTGGCGGCCTTGTCCTGGCGCCCCTTACGGACGAGCTGGTTGATGGTGGGCACGCATTCTCCGTTTACTTCGTGTGGTGATCGGCCGAACGTGGACGGTCGGCCTCCTTGGTCTGCCCGCGCGCCGCTGGCGGCGCCGGGTGCTCCCCCCTGCACTTCCGAGCGGGCGAACGCACGTGAAAACGCGCGGTCCGATCCGACCGGCTGCCCGGCGAGAGGACATGTCCGTCGCGGTCCCGACTCGGTGAGACCGGATCGTTCGCGGTCTCAACCCGGGCAGGGTGCACCCAAGACATGCCCTTCCACATTACCGGGCGGCAGGAACCGGTTCCAAATCCACGCGTCCGAGGGCCAGGTCGGAGGCGGGAACGGCGGTCGCGGTGGGCGAACCGTGTCACATATCGAGCCACGAAAGCGTCTGGCAGATGAATGTCGCGGGAACCCACAGTGACGCTTCGCTACGCTGAACGGATCGCCAGGGGGCGATATTCCCGGGTCGGCGCTCGCCCCCGGGTGTTGGGGATTATCAGGGGGATTTTGTCATGCGCCGTCTTCCGGGCACCGGCTCCGAGCGGGTCGGAGCGCGCACCTTCGCCTACACCTTCGTGCCCGCGCTCGTCGTGGTCGGCGGCGTCGCCGTCGCCCGCGCCACGGTCGGCACGCCGATCGAGCACCTGACGACCGAGCCGACGACGCTGGGCCACGTGCCCGGCTACTACGGTCTGGTCTCCACGCTGGGGGTGATGTGCTGGGCGGCGGCCGTCGGCATGTTCCTCATGGGCGCCTGCCTGCTGTACGACCGGCTGGGGCGGCGCGACGCGGCCTTCTTGACCGCCTCCGCGCTACTCACCGGGTATCTCGCGATCGACGACGCGTTCACGTTGCACGAGGAGTTGCTGCCCTCGATCGGCATTCCCGAGGAGGCGGTGTACGCCGGCATCCTCGTCGCGGTGCTCGCCTACGCCGCGGTGTTCCGGCACGAGATCGCCCGCAGCGCGTGGCTCTTCTTGCTGCTCGCGGTGGCCTTCCTCGGCACCTCGGTGGTCATCGACAAGGGTTACGAACTGCTCGGCAGCCCCGGCGGCGGCGGCCTGGCGATATGGGCCGAGGACGGCGCCAAGTTCATCGGCATCTGCGCCTGGGTCGCCTACGCGGCCCTGTCGACCCGGGGCCTCGTGCGCTCCGGCATCGTGCGCGCCGCCGCCGGCACCGACTCCCCCGTGCGCACGACCGGGTCGGCCGACCTGCCGCGCTGAGCCCGCTCCCCCCGCCCTTGTGGTGAGGCGCTGGTGAGTCCGAGGCCCCCCGAGGCCCCTGAGTCTGAGGCCCCTGAGGCCCCTGAGGCCCCTGAGGCCCGGGTGAGGGCGTTCGCCGCGGGCGTCTACCCGGCGCGGCGACGGGACACCGCCGGATCGCCCGGGCACGCGTTCCTCCACCGGACACCCGCGATCGCAGGTGTCCGGTCGATCAACGGGTGTCCCGGACGCGGAGGCGGTGTCCCGTCTCCTCGCAGAGACGCCAGGGCCGCCGGGGACACGAGAGACGCGTTGGACGCTGCTCCCGCTCGGAGCACCGCACGGCGAAGGGCCGGTCACCCCCGCGGGGTGACCGGCCCTTCGTGGCAACGCGGGCGACTCGCTCAGCTGTCGAGGCCGAGGGTGGCGTCGTCGAGGCGCACGGCCTCGCCGGAGCCCGGCCCGAAGGCCGAGTAGTCGTACTGCTGGTAGTCGGGCATCGAGTACATCGCGGCCTTGGCCTCTTCGGTGGGCTCGACCCGCACGTTGCGGTAGCGGGGCAGGCCCGTACCGGCCGGGATGAGCTTTCCGAGGATGACGTTCTCCTTCAGGCCCAGCAGCGGGTCGGACTTGGCGTGGATCGCCGCGTCCGTGAGCACCCGCGTCGTCTCCTGGAAGGAGGCCGCCGACAGCCAGCTGTCCGTGGCCAGCGAGGCCTTGGTGATACCCATGAGCTCCGGCCGACCGGAGGCGGGCCGGCCGCCCTCGGCGACGACCCGACGGTTCTCGGTCTCGAAGTGACCGCGCTCGGCCATGGAGCCGGGCAGCAGGTCGGCGTCGCCGGCCTCGATGATCGTCACGCGCCGCAGCATCTGGCGCACGATGACCTCGATGTGCTTGTCGTGGATCGACACACCCTGCTGGCGGTACACGTTCTGCACCTCGTCGACCAGGTGCATCTGCACGGCCCGCGGGCCGAGGATGCGCAGCACCTGCTTGGGGTCGATGGCGCCCTGCACGAGCTTGGTGCCGACCTCGATGTGCTCGCCCTCGGAGACCAGCAGGCGCGAGCGCTTGCTGACCGGGTAGGCGTGCTCGTCGGAGCCGTCGTCCGGGGTGAGCAGGATGCGGCGGGCCTTGTCGGTCTCCTCGATCGTGACCCGGCCGGTCGCCTCTGCGATCGGCGCGACACCCTTGGGGGTGCGGGCCTCGAACAGCTCGACCACACGCGGCAGACCCTGCGTGATGTCGTCGCCGGCCACACCACCGGTGTGGAAGGTCCGCATCGTCAGCTGGGTGCCGGGCTCACCGATCGACTGGGCCGCGATGATGCCGACGGCCTCGCCGATGTCGACGAGCTTGCCGGTGGCCAGGCTGCGCCCGTAGCACTTGGCGCACGTGCCGACGTGGCTGTCGCAGGTGAGCACGGAGCGCACCTTGACCGCCTCGACGCCCGCGGCGACCAGGGCCCCGATGACGACGTCACCGAGGTCGGCGCCCGCCTCCACGAGGGTCTCGCCGTCGTGCACGACGTCTTCGGCGAGGGTGCGGGCGTAGACCGCGGCCTCGACGTCGTCGTGCGGCGCCAGCGTGCCGTCGGACTTGCGCACCGCGATCGGCAGCGTCAGGCCGCGCTCGGTGCCGCAGTCGTCCTCGCGGATGATGACGTCCTGGCTGACGTCGACGAGTCGACGCGTGAGGTAACCGGAGTCGGCGGTGCGCAGCGCGGTATCGGCCAGACCCTTTCGCGCGCCGTGCGTGGAGATGAAGAACTCCAGCACCGACAGGCCCTCGCGGAAGTTCGCCTTGATCGGGCGCGGGATGATCTCGCCCTTCGGGTTGGCCATGAGGCCGCGCATGCCGGCGATCTGCCGCAGCTGGAACCAGTTACCGCGGGCGCCGGAGGAGACCATGCGGAAGATCGGGTTCGTCCGCGGGAAGTTGGCCTCCATCTCCTTGGCGACCTCGGCGCTGCCCTGGGTCCAGATCTCGATGAGCTCCTGACGGCGCTCCTCGTCGGTGATCAGACCGCGCTCGTACTGCACCTGCACCTTCTCGGCCTTGCCCTCGTAGCCGGCGAGGATCTCGCCCTTGCGTGAGGGCGTGACGACATCGGAGATCGCCACGGTCGTGCCCGAACGGGTGGCCCAGTAGTAACCGGCCTCCTTGAGCGCGTCGAGGCTGGCCGCGACCTGCACCTTGGAGTACCGCTCGGCGAGGTCGTTGACGATGAGCGAGAGGCGCTTCTTGTCCACGGCCTGGTCGACGAACGGGTAGTCCAGCGGCAGCGTCGTGTTGAAGATCGCGCGACCCAGCGTGGTCGTCACGACGATCGAGGAGACGGCGCCGTCGGCTCCGGTCTCGACGCCCTCGGGCAGCTCGTAGCCGGCCGGGGGCACGAAGTCGGCCAGGCGCACCTTGATCGGGGTGCCGAGCCGGATCTCACCGGCGTCGAAGGCCATCCGCGCCTCGGCGATGCTGGCGAACGCCCGCGGGTGCTCCTGCGCGTCGGCGTCGGTCTCCACCTCGCTGGTCAGGTGGAACAGGCCGATGATCATGTCCTGAGACGGCATGGTCACCGGGCGTCCGTCCGCCGGCTTGAGGATGTTGTTCGAGCTGAGCATGAGGATGCGGGCCTCGGCCTGCGCCTCGGCGCTCAGCGGCACGTGCACGGCCATCTGGTCGCCGTCGAAGTCGGCGTTGAACGCACCGCAGACGAGCGGGTGCAGCTGGATGGCCTTGCCCTCCACGAGCTGCGGCTCGAACGCCTGGATGCCGAGGCGGTGCAGCGTCGGCGCGCGGTTGAGCAGCACCGGGTGCTCGGTGATGACCTCTTCGAGCACGTCCCACACGGCCGGGCGGGCGCGCTCGACCATGCGCTTGGCGCTCTTGATGTTCTGCGCGTGGTCGAGGTCGACGAGGCGCTTCATGACGAACGGCTTGAACAGCTCCAGCGCCATCTGCTTGGGCAGGCCGCACTGGTGCAGCTTCAGCGTCGGGCCGACGACGATGACCGAACGGCCGGAGTAGTCGACGCGCTTACCGAGCAGGTTCTGGCGGAACCGGCCCTGCTTGCCCTTGAGCATGTCGCTCAGCGACTTCAGCGGGCGGTTGCCCGGCCCGGTGACCGGGCGGCCGCGGCGGCCGTTGTCGAAGAGGGCGTCGACCGCCTCCTGCAGCATCCGCTTCTCGTTGTTGACGATGATCTCGGGCGCGCCGAGGTCGAGCAGCCGCTTGAGGCGGTTGTTGCGGTTGATGACGCGGCGGTACAGGTCGTTGAGGTCGGACGTGGCGAAGCGGCCACCGTCGAGCTGCACCATCGGGCGCAGGTCCGGCGGGATGACCGGCACGCAGTCGAGCACCATGCCCATGGGGCTGTTGCTCGTCGTCTGGAACGCGGTGACGACGCGCAGCCGCTTGATGGCGCGGGTCTTCTTCTGGCCCTTGCCGGTGGCGATGATCTCGTGCAGCGAGGCGGCCTCGGCCTGCAGGTCGAAGGTCTCCAGGCGCTTCTGCAGCGCCGCCGCACCCATGCCGCCCTCGAAGTAGAGGCCGTAGCGCATGCGCATCTCGCGGTAGAGCACCTCGTCGCCCTCGAGGTCTTGCACCTTGAGGTTCTTGAACCGGTCCCAGACCTGCTCGAGACGCTCGATCTGCTGGTCGGCCTTCTTGCGGATGTTGTTCATCTCGCGCTCGGCCGACTCGCGCACCTTGCGGCGCACGTCGCCCTTGGCGCCCTCGGCCTCCAGCTCGGCCAGGTCGCCCTCGAGGCGCTTGGCGCGGGAGTCGACCTCGGCGTCGCGGGCCTTCTCGATCTCCTTCTTCTCGACGTCGAGCTGCGCCTCCAGCGACGGCAGGTCGCGGTGGCGGGCGTCTTCGTCGACGGAGGTGATCATGTAGGCCGCGAAGTAGATGACCTTCTCGAGGTCCTTCGGAGCCAGGTCGAGCAGGTACCCCAGGCGCGAGGGCACGCCCTTGAAGTACCAGATGTGGGTGACCGGGGCGGCCAGCTCGATGTGACCCATCCGCTCGCGGCGCACGCCGGAGCGGGTGACCTCGACGCCGCAGCGCTCACAGATGATGCCCTTGAACCGGACGCGCTTGTACTTGCCGCAGTAGCACTCCCAGTCGCGGGTGGGGCCGAAGATCTTCTCGCAGAAGAGTCCGTCCTTCTCCGGCTTGAGGGTGCGGTAGTTGATCGTCTCGGGCTTCTTGACCTCGCCGTGGCTCCACGCGCGGATGTCCTCCGCGGTCGCCAGGCCGATGCGCAGTTCGTCAAAGAAGTTGACGTCGAGCACGTGTGTCTCTCTCTCGCTTCACAAACTTGTGGTCAACACGATTCGGTGTGGTGCGCCGGCGGGGCTGCCGCCGGCGCACCGGATGTGGTCGTCAGACTTCTTCGACGCTGCTCGGCTCGCGCCGGCTCAGGTCGATGCCCAGCTCCTCGGCGGCCCGGAAGACCTCCTGGTCGGGCTCGCGCAGGTCGATGGACTGACCGTCGGAGGAGAGCACCTCGACGTTCAGGCACAGCGACTGCATCTCCTTGATGAGCACCTTGAAGCTCTCGGGGATGCCCGGCTCGGGGATGTTCTCGCCCTTGACGATGGCCTCGTACACCTTGACGCGGCCGGTGACGTCGTCGGACTTGATCGTCAGCAGCTCCTGCAGCGCGTAGGCCGCGCCGTACGCCTCGAGGGCCCACACCTCCATCTCGCCGAAGCGCTGGCCACCGAACTGCGCCTTACCACCCAGCGGCTGCTGCGTGATCATCGAGTACGGGCCGGTGCTGCGGGCGTGGATCTTGTCGTCCACGAGGTGGTGCAGCTTGAGGATGTACATGTAGCCGACGCTGACCGGGTCGGGGTAGGGCTCACCGGAGCGGCCGTCGAACAGGCGCGCCTTGCCGCTGGCTCCGATGAGCCGCTCGCCGTCGCGGGTCGGCAGCGTCGAGTCGAGCAGCCCGGTGATCTCCTCCTCCTTGGCGCCGTCGAACACCGGCGTGGCCACGCGGCTGCCGGCCGGGGCCGAGCGCGCGTCGTCGGGGATCATGCCCGCCCAGTCGGGGTCGCCGGCGATCTCCCAGCCGCGGCTGGCGGCCCAGCCGAGGTGGATCTCGAGGATCTGGCCGATGTTCATGCGGCCCGGCACACCGAGGGGGTTGAGCACGACGTCGACGGGTGTGCCGTCCTCGAGGAACGGCATGTCCTCGACCGGGAGGATCTTGGAGATGACGCCCTTGTTGCCGTGCCGGCCGGCGAGCTTGTCGCCGTCGGTGATCTTGCGCTTGTTCGCCACGTAGACGCGCACGAGCTGGTTGACGCCCGGCGGCAACTCGTCGCCCTCCTCGCGGTCGAACACCTTGACGCCGATGACCGTGCCGGTCTCGCCGTGCGGCACCTTCAGCGAGGTGTCGCGCACCTCGCGGGCCTTCTCGCCGAAGATCGCGCGCAGCAGGCGCTCCTCGGGGGTCAGCTCGGTCTCACCCTTGGGGGTCACCTTGCCGACGAGCAGGTCGCCGTCGCGGACCTCGGCGCCGATGCGGATGATGCCGCGCTCGTCGAGGTCGGCCAGCACCTCCTCGGAGACGTTCGGGATGTCCCGGGTGATCTCCTCGGGGCCCAGCTTGGTGTCGCGCGCGTCGACCTCGTGCTCCTCGATGTGGATCGAGGAGAGCACGTCGTCCTGCTCGAGACGCTGGCTCAGGATGATCGCGTCTTCGTAGTTGTAGCCCTCCCACGGCATGAACGCGACGAGCAGGTTGCGACCCAGGCTCATCTCGCCGCCGTCGGTGGCCGGGCCGTCGGCGATGACGTCGCCGACCTCCAGGCGCTGGTTCTCGTCGACGAGCACCCGCTGGTTGTAGCTGGTGCCCTGGTTGGAGCGCATGAACTTGGCGATCCGGTAGGAGACGTGCGTGCCGTCGTCGTTGCCGACGGTCACGACGTCGGCCGAGACCGACTCCACGACACCGGCCTTGGTGGCGCGCACGACGTCACCGGAGTCGAGCGCGGCGCGGTACTCCATGCCGGTGCCGACGTACGGCGCCTCGGAGCGCACCAGCGGCACGGCCTGCCGCTGCATGTTCGCGCCCATGAGCGCGCGGTTGGCGTCGTCGTGCTCGAGGAACGGGATGAGCGCGGTGGCGGCCGAGACCATCTGGCGCGGCGAGACGTCCATGTAGTCGACGTCGACGCCCGGGAGGTCTTCGGACTCACCGCCCTTGGAGCGCACGAGCACGCGGTCGTCGACGAAGTAGCCGTCTTCACCGATCGGCGCGTTGGCCTGGGCGATGACGAACTCGTCTTCCTCGTCGGCGCTCAGGTAGTGCACGAGGTCGGAGACCTTGCCGTGCTCGACCTTGCGGTACGGGGTCTCGACGAAGCCGAACGGGTTGATGCGCCCGTAGCTGGCGAGCGAGCCGATGAGGCCGATGTTCGGGCCTTCCGGGGTCTCGATCGGGCACATGCGGCCGTAGTGGCTGGGGTGGACGTCGCGGACCTCCATGCCGGCGCGGTCGCGGCTCAGACCGCCGGGGCCCAGCGCCGACAGGCGGCGCTTGTGGGTCAGGCCCGCGAGCGGGTTGTTCTGGTCCATGAACTGGCTCAGCTGGCTGGTGCCGAAGAACTCGCGGATGCTGGCCACGACCGGGCGGATGTTGATCAGGGTCTGCGGCGTGATCGCCTCGACGTCCTGGGTGGTCATGCGCTCACGCACGACCCGCTCCATACGGCTCAGGCCGGTGCGCACCTGGTTCTGGATGAGCTCGCCGACGTTGCGCAGGCGGCGGTTGCCGAAGTGGTCGATGTCGTCGGTCTCGACGCGCAGCTCGACGTCGGCGCCGCGGCGCCGGCCCGGGATCGTCTCCTGGCCGGCGTGCAACGCGACGAGGTACTTGATCGTCGCGACGATGTCGTCGACGGTGAGCGTCGACTCGCCGAGCCCCGCCTCGATGCCCAGCTTCTTGTTGACCTTGTAGCGGCCGACCTTGGCCAGGTCGTAGCGCTTGGGGTTGAAGTAGAGGTTGTCGAGCAGCGCCTGCGCGGCCTCGCGCGTCGGCGGCTCGCCCGGGCGCAGCTTGCGGTAGATGTCGAGCAGGGCGTCGTCCTGACCCGTGGTCGAGTCTTTCTCCAGGGTCTGCCGGATCGCGTCGTAGTCGCCGAACTCCTCGAGGATCTGGGCGTCGCTCCAGCCGAGGGCCTTGAGCAGCACCGTGACCGACTGCTTGCGCTTGCGGTCGACGCGCACGCCGACCATGTCGCGCTTGTCGATCTCGAACTCCAGCCACGCGCCCCGGCTCGGGATGACCTTGGCCGAGTAGATGTCCTTGTCGGAGGTCTTGTCGGGGGTGCGCTCGAAGTACACGCCGGGGCTGCGGACCAGCTGGGACACCACGACGCGCTCGGTACCGTTGATGATGAACGTGCCCCGCTCGGTCATCAGCGGGAAGTCGCCCATGAACACCGTCTGGCTCTTGATCTCGCCCGTGGTGTTGTTCATGAACTCGGCGGTGACGAACAGCGGAGCGCTGTAGGTCATGTCCCGTTCTTTGCACTCGTCGATCGAGTACTTCTGCTCCTCGAAACGGTGGTCTCGGAAGCTGAGGGACATGGAGCCGGAGAAGTCTTCGATCGGGGAGATCTCCTCGAAGATCTCCTCCAGACCGGAGCGCTCGGGAACGTCGTCGCGCCCCTCGTCGATGGCCAGGGCCACCCGCTCCTGCCAACGCTCGTTACCGAGCAGCCAGTCGAAACTCTCCGTCTGAAGCGCCAACAGGTCGGGCACTTCGAGGGGTTCGCGGATCTTCGCGAAAGACACACGGCCGGAGGCCGTGATAGCACTGGACATCTTCTGGGTCGCGGTACGCGAGGCAGCCAAGGATGGTCCTTCCAGAGGCCTGGGTTGAACGGCGGTTCGCCTGCCGTCATGCTCGCTCTACCTCGCAGAGGCGCCCCTGACCAGCGAAGTCACAGTGATCCCCGGACTGGGCCGGAAGGGATTGGCGCATGTGACGGGTCGGGGGGCTCGACGCGAGCAGGGAGCATAGGCAGCGCAAAGCGACAGCATACCCGTGAGGCGCGCGAGAGTCTAATCGACTCCGATCGGCGCCGCAGCCCGTGGCCTGAGCCGGTCGAACCTGCTCGCTCAGTGTCCTGCCCAGTCGAGCGCCAGGTCAAGCTTTGTGTGCGCCGGGTGTGTGCATCTCGGCGCGACGAATTGCCCGTACGGACGACGGCGGGGGCCACGGACATGTCCGTGGCCCCCGCCGGGGTGTGCGCCTGCTGGACGCGAGAGAGTCAGCGCGTCACTTGAGGGTGACGGTGGCGCCGGCGCCCTCGAGGGCGGCCTTGGCCTTCTCCGCGTCTTCCTTGTTGGCCTTCTCCAGGACGGGCTTGGGGGCACCGTCGACGAGGTCCTTGGCCTCCTTCAGGCCGAGGCTCGTCAGGGCGCGCACCTCCTTGATGACCTGGATCTTCTTGTCGCCGACCGACTCGAGGATGACGTCGAACTCGTCCTTCTCCTCCTCGGCGGGGGCGTCGCCGCCCGCGCCACCGGCGGCGGGGGCACCCGCGACGGCGACCGGGGCCGCGGCGGTGACGTCGAACTTCTCCTCGAACGCCTTGACGAACTCCGAAAGCTCGATGAGCGTCATCTCGGAGAAGACGTCGAGGAGCTCGTCGTTGCTGAGCTTGGCCATGATGGCTTCCTTCCTAGCTATGCCGTGAGTGGCAGTTGATGAATCGCAGGCTGCGCTCGCGCGTCAGCCCTCGTCGCCACCCGCGGCGACGTCGGTGGTCTCGGCGGCGGCAGGCGCGGGGGCGCCACCCGCCTCCTCGACCTTGGCGCGCAGGGCCTCGACGGTGCGGACCGTCTTGCTCAGCGGCGCCTGGAACAGGGCGGCGGCCTGGCTCGTCTTGGCCTTCATGGCACCGGCGAGCTTGGCCAGCAGAACCTCGCGCGACTCCAGGTCGGCGAGCTTGGTGATCTCCTCCGCGCTCATCGCCTTGCCGTCGAGAACGCCGGCCTTGATGACGAGGAGCGGGTTGGCCTTCGCGAAGTCACGCAGGCTCTTGGCCGCCTCCACCGGGTCACCGGTGACGAAGGCGATCGCCGACGGGCCGGTCAGGTGCCCGTCGAAGGCGGTGACACCTGCCTCCTTCGCGGCGATCTGAGTCAGCGTGTTCTTCACGACCGAGTAGGAGCCGTTGGCGCGCAGCGACGTGCGCAGCTCCGAGAGCTGCCCGACGCTCAGGCCGCGGTACTCGGTGAGAACGGCCGCACCGGACTCGCGGAACAGCTCCGTGAGCTCGGCGATGGCTGCCTGCTTCGCGGGCGTTGCCATGGGGCCTCCTTGAGAATTCGATGCCGGCACCCCGACCCCATGAGAAAAGCTCCCGGCGCAGGGCACGGGAGCTCGAGAACACACGACCGGCCAGGAGGCCGAGCGGTGTGGAGTTTCGTGGCCTGCGCTGGTCGCCCCTCGTGGGGCACTTCGGTCGAGGCCCGGCTCGCTGTCGCGAACTCGGCCCGACAACCGGCGGTCATGGGTCTCCCCCAGGGTACGGGACGGCCCGACGCGCGGCCAAATCCGCTCCCGGCCGGGCCAGGGGCGAGGATGTGCGGGTGCCCCGAATCGTCGTCGTCCCCGGCCTGGCCGTGCGCCGCTACCTCGAACCGGCCGTGGACCGGCTCCGCTCCCAGGGCGCCGACGTGCGCCTGTACCGCCCGCCGGCCTGGAGCGGGCGGGAGTCGGTCGAGCAGCTGAGCCGGGAGCTCGCCGACGACCTGAGCGGGGCGCCCGTCGACCTGCTCGTCGGGTTGTCCGTCGGCACCTACGTGGCCGCCGGCGCCGCGGCCGTGGCGCCTGCGAACCAGCGGGCGATCGTGCTGGTCAGCCCGGTCGAGGCGAACTCGTGGCGCGCGCTCGGTCTCGCCGACGGGCAGCGCGTGACGATCCCGCGCGCCGGGCACTCCTGGCCCTACCACGACCCCGGCGGCTTCGCCCGCACGATGCTCGGGCTCGCCTGACACACGCGACGGCCCGCCCCGCGGGTGCGGGGCGGGCCGTCGTTTGTGCGTATCGTCCGTGTGTCCTGCGCGTCGTGCCCTCGCGGGCCGGTCGCGGGTCGGGCTCAGGCCTCGTCGTCGACCAGCAGGTTGCGGGTGCGGTTGTAGTCCAGCGGGATGCCGGGGCCCATGGTCGTCGTCATCGTCGCCTTGGTGATGTAGCGACCCTTGCTCGCCGACGGCTTGAGCCGCAGGATCTCCTCCAGCGCCGCGCCGTAGTTCTCCACCAGCGACTTCTCGTCGAACGACGCCTTGCCGATGATGAAGTGCAGGTTGGAGTGCTTGTCGACGCGGAACTCGATCTTGCCGCCCTTGATGTCGCCGACGGCCTTGGTGACGTCCATGGTCACGGTGCCGGTCTTCGGGTTCGGCATGAGGCCGCGCGGGCCGAGCACCTTACCGAGGCGGCCGACCTTGCCCATGAGGTCGGGGGTGGCGACGACCGCGTCGAAGTCGAGCCAGCCGCCCTGCACCTTGGCGATGAGGTCGTCGGAGCCGACGTAGTCGGCACCCGCGGCCTCCGCGGCCTCGGCGTTGGCGCCGGTCGCGAAGACGAGCACGCGGGCCGTCTTGCCGGTGCCGTGCGGCAGGTTGACGGTGCCGCGCACCATCTGGTCGGCCTTGCGGGGGTCGACGCCGAGCCGGAACGCGACCTCGACGGTCGAGTCGAACTTCGTCGTCGCCGACCTTTTGGCCAGGCGCACGGCCTGCAGCGGCGAGTAGCTCGTTCCCTCGCCGATCTCCTGTTCAGCGGCCCGGTAGGCCTTGCTGCGCTTCATGATCTCTCCTGGTGATTCTCGCGGGCGCAATCGCCCACTGTTGTGTGGAGTTGTGGTGCGGGTCAGCGCGTGACCCTCCCACCGCGGTGCGCGAGCCGTGCCCGCGCACCGCCGGTCGAGTGCGTCAGCCCTCCACCGTGACACCCATCGACCGAGCCGTGCCGGCGATGATCTTCGCGGCCTGGTCGAGGTCGTGGGCGTTGAGGTCTTCGAGCTTCTGCTGAGCGATCTCGCGGACCTGCTCCTGCGTCAGCTTGGCGACCTTCGTCTTGTGCGGCTCGCCAGAACCCTTGGGGATGCCGGCGGCCTTCTTGATGAGCTCGGCGGCGGGCGGGGTCTTCGTCACGAAGGTGAACGAGCGGTCTTCGTAGACCGTGATCTCCACCGGGATGACGTTGCCGCGCTGGGATTCCGTCGCGGCGTTGTACGCCTTGACGAACTCCATGATGTTGACGCCGTGCTGACCGAGCGCCGGACCCACGGGCGGAGCCGGGGTGGCCGCACCGGCCTGGATCTGCAGCTTGATGTAGCCGGAGACCTTCTTCTTGGGAGGCATGAGCCTTCTTTCTTCGTCGTGGGCCGACGCCGTGGGCGATGACCCGGTTGCATGCGGGAGGAAACGCATCCCCCCGCGTCTTTATTCGCGGCGCGAACGGGCCGCGCCGAGATTATGTCCGGCGTGCGGGCACGCCCGCAGACCGGCTCAGATCGTGGCGACTCAGATCTTGGCGACCTGGTTGAAGGCCAGCTCGACGGGCGTCTCGCGGCCGAAGATCGAGACGAGCACCTTGAGCTTCTGGCTCTCGGGCAGCACCTCGGAGATCGTCGCGGGCATCGTCTCGAAGGGGCCCTCCATGACCGTGACCGACTCCCCGACCGAGTAGTCGGACTCGAGGGCGGGCGCCGATGGGCCGCTGGACGGGGTCGAGGCCGCGGCGGCCGTGCCCGCGCTCTCGGCGGCGGCGGTCTCGGCCTGCGGGGCGAGCATCGAGAAGACCTCGTCGAGGCTCAGCGGCACCGGCGAGTACGTGTTGCCGACGAAGCCGGTGACGCCCGGCGTGTGCCGCACCGCGCCCCAACTCTCGTCGCTGAGCTCCATGCGCACCAGCACGTAGCCGGGCATGCGCACGCGGCGCACGACCTTGCGCTGGCCGTTCTTGATCTCGGTGACCTGCTCCATCGGCACCTCGGTCTGGAAGATGTGCTCCTCCATGTTCAGCGAGGTGACGCGCTGCTCGAGGTTCTGCTTGACGCGGTTCTCGTAGCCCGCGTAGGTGTGCACGACGTACCAGTCGCCCTCGGCGAAGCGCAGCTGGCGGCGCAGCTCCTCGGCCGGGTCGACCTCCTCGGCCTCCTCCTCGGCGGGCTCGGGCTCGTCGGCGGCGGGCTCGGCGTCCTCGGCAGGCTCAGCCTCGTCGATGTCCTCGGTGTCCTCGGTGTCGTCAGCAGCCTCGTCGGGCTCGGGCAGGACGTCGGGGTCGACCTCGGATCCGCCCGGCGCGAGCGAGACCTCGGGCG
>NZ_BCNQ01000030.1 GCF_001515525.1 Piscicoccus intestinalis NBRC 104926
CCTCCTGCTCCAGCTCCTCCGGTTCCGGCTCCACGCCCTCGAGGACCGTCTCGGTCTCGCGCTGCGGCTGGTCGTCGTCGGAGAGGGACTGCGGGTCGGCCTCCGAACCGGCCGGCGCCGGCGACACTTCGGGCGCCTCGGCGGCGAGCTGCTCGGCGGTGGGCTCGACGACGCCCTCCTCATCGAGCCCGCGAATGTCGGGGCTGTCCTGCTGAGACACGGGGTGACCTACTTCCTCAAATGACGGCTTCCGGGGCTGTTCGACGCACCGGAACGGTGTCGCGGGCGATCAGCCCGCGAACACCCAGAACACGAGACGGGTGAACAGCGTGTCGAGCCCGAAGACGAAGAGCATCACGACGGTGACGAAGAAGATGACGACGATCGTGTACGTCGTCAGTTCCTCGCGGGTCGGGCGCACCACCTTGCGCATCTCGTCCAGCACCTGGGTGAGGAACAGCGCGATGGCCGAGAAGAAGCGCCGGAAGACGTTGCCACCGGAGGTGCCTCCGGAGGCCGATCGCGCCCCGCGGCGTGCGGTCCGCTGGTCGCTCACGCGCCCTCTCCCAACCGAGTCGATGGCCTGCGGCCTCCGCGAACCTTCACGAGACCTCGAGGTGGCCTGGCTGGTGGTCGCGGCGTGACTCCTCGTCGACTGACATCTCCACAACTGTGACTACGCAGGGCAGGAGGGACTCGAACCCCCAACCGCCGGTTTTGGAGACCGGTGCTCTACCAATTGAGCCACTGCCCTACGGATGACCGGCGTTGCGGGCGTTGCGCGGCGACCGGGGTGGGTCGCGCAGCGCATGCCGCGGCGCAGCGTCGATGCGTCATCCAGTGGAAGAGCATACGTGACGGGCGGTGGCCAAAGCCAACTCGCATCGCCGGGGCGGGGCCTGGTGTCGGCGTGACGTCGCGCCAGGCCGGCGGTGGCGGCGGGCCGCTCAGAGCGTCATGCGCAGGGCGACGGCGCGCACGGGGGCGCCGTCGGCCGCCTCCAGGCGGATCGGCAGCACGCTGATGAGCGGGTCGGGCCAGTCGATGCGCTCGAGCCCGCAGAGGTTCTCGCCGACCACTCCCCCGGCGGCCGCGACGAGCCGGTGACACGGGTAGCCCTCGCCCGGGTGATCGCCGTCGGGCGTCTCGTCGGGGCTGGGCGCGTCGACGAGGATCGTCGTCACGCCCCGCGCGAGCAGCCGTTCGCACGCTTCTCTGTGCAAGTAGGGGTGGTCGAAGTACCTGTCGGTGCCGTAGTGCTCGGCCCAGCCGGTGCGCAGCACCGCGATCACCCCGGGCGTCAGGTCGGCCTCGTAGGGCGCCAGCGCGTCGGGGCCGATCGCTTCGCGCGGGCGCCGGTCGCGGGCGTCGATGACGACGCCCGGCCCGACGAAGCGTTGCAACGGCAGCTCGTCGATGCGCGCGGCGTCGGCTCGGCAGTGGTACGGCGCGTCGACATGCGTGCCGGACTGGCTCCCGAGGCCCACGTCGAGCACGTTGAAGCCGTCGCGCTCGATCGTCGCGACCGGCCTCAGGCGCACGGGCGGGTCGCCGGGGTAGACCACGGTCTGCGACCCGATCGGGCGGCTGAGATCCACGATCCGCTCGATGCGCATGGCTGCCTCCCTGCCTGGGTCTTTCGACCAGTCAAACGCACCCGGGCGACCCGAGGGTGCGCGGGGGCCGTGCGGGCGGGTGTGACACTGGAGCGATGACGCGACCGGTGCACACGCTTCCCAAGGCCCACCTGCACCTGCACTTCACCGGGTCGATGCGTCTGGCGACGCTGGAGGAGATGGCCGCCTCGCACGGCGTGCGGCTGCCCCGGGCGCTCATCGAGAACTGGCCCCCCGATCTCGGCGACGCCGAGGTCCGCGGCTGGTTTCGGTTTCAGCGGCTCTACGACGCGGCCCGGGCGTGCGTGCGCGGGGAGGCCGACATGCGCCGGATCGTCGACGAGGCCGCCGCCGACGACGCCGCCGAGGGCTCGGGTTGGCTTGAGCTACAGGTGGATCCGACGAGTTACGCGCCGTTCGTCGGGGGCCTCACCCCGGCCCTGGAGATCGTGCTCGACGAGGCCCGGGCCGCGGGCGAACGGCACGGCATCGGCGTCGGCATCGTCGTCGCCGCCAGCCGCACCCGGCACCCGCTCGACGCGCGCACCCTCGCGCGCCTGGCCGCGCACCACGCCGGCGACGGGCCCGGGCAGGTCGTCGGATTCGGGCTGAGCAACGACGAGCGACGCGGCGACACCGCCGACTTCGCGCACGCCTTCCGGATCGCCGCGAACGCCGGGCTGGCCAGCGTGCCGCACGGCGGCGAGCTGCTCGGAGCCGGGCACGTCGAGCAGGTGCTCGACGAGCTGCACCCCGACCGCATCGGTCACGGGGTGCGCAGCGTCGAGAACCCGGCCGTGCTCGAGCACGTCGTCGCCAACGACGTGACGCTCGAGGTGTGCCCCGGCTCGAACGTCGCGCTCGGCGTCTATCACGCGCCGGGCGAGGTGCCGCTGCGCACCCTCGCCGACGCCGGGGCCCGCATCGCACTCGGCGCCGACGACCCGCTGCTGTTTGGCAGCCGCCTCGCCGACCAGTACGAGATCGCCCGCACCGCCCACGGATTCGACGACGAGGCCCTCGCCGGGTTGGCGCGCGGCTCGATCGAGGGCAGCCGCGCCCCGGAGTCGGTGCGGCAGCGCCTGCTCGCCGGTGTCGACCGCTGGTTGGAGACGCCTGAGGCGTCGGACGGCACCGAGGTCACCGAGGGGCGCGCAGCCACCGGGGCTCGGGAGGGGTCCGCCGTGGAGCCGGCGGCGCGCTAGTCGCTCACGCCCGTTCGTCGTCGAGCCAGCGCCCGGCCCGCATGACCCGCGCGACCGTCACGCCGGCGCGGACCCGCTCGGGGGCGTCGCCGTGGCCCGTCGGGGCG
>NZ_BCNQ01000031.1 GCF_001515525.1 Piscicoccus intestinalis NBRC 104926
CGTCGCCGCGCCCGCGAGGCGGAGGCCGAGCGCGAGCGCGTGCGGGCCGCTCGGCCGAGTGCGCCGCAGATGCCCGTCGCCCAGGAGTTCGTCGAGCCGCAGGTCGAGACGAGCGAGGTGCCGGCCCCGGCCGCGCAGGAGGAGCGGGTGCTCGTCGGCTCCGGTGCCGACGTCGCGACCGACGTTGCCGGACACACCGCCTCCGAGGAGCCGGTTCGGCGCAGCGCCCGTCGTGACCCGCTCGAGGTGGCGGCCCTGGCGCACTCGAACATCGACGCGGAGCGCGCCGCCGACCCGCTGTTCGCCGACGACCGCTGGGAGCCCACCCCGGTGCCGCCGCCGACCTACACGATGAAGGCCAAGGCGTCGCGTCCGCTGCCCGAGCCGCTCGAGGTGCCGGTGCCAATCGAGGTCGACGACGACGACATCGCCTGGGACGAGACCCGCCACCAGCCCCGCGTCGTCGGCGCCTGACGCGCCCCGCTCGACCCCCGCGAACGCCGGCGCGGCGCCCTCGCACGCCCCTCCCACTTCCCTGAAAACTGCGTGTCGCGGTGAGAACTGCAGTCCGTGCCGCAGTCCCGACGACGACACGCAGTTCTCAGGGACGTTGGGCTGGGTCGGACGGGGCGGCCGATTCGGGAGAGCGGCCCGGGGTTTGCTAGAGTGATTTCCGGTCTTGGGGCTGTGGCGCAGTTGGTAGCGCGTCTCGTTCGCAATGAGAAGGCCAGGGGTTCGAGTCCCCTCAGCTCCACCACGACGAAGGGCCCCGGCATCACGCCGGGGCCCTTCGTATTGCCCGAGACGGTCCCGCCTCCCGATATCGCAAAGGGCCATTGGCAGTGACCACTCGACGAACGTCGAGTGGTCACTGCACGGGGTTCTCTGCGTCGCTCAGGCTCCCAGGTAGCGACCGGGCCGGTGGTTGAAGGCCAGCAGGATGTTCATCACTGCGGCCCCGAGTAGCGAGAGCACGGCGAGCCACCCCGGGTTGAGCAGGGCGAAGATGCCGACGACGAGGCCGTCGAGCACCAGTTGCACGTAGCCGGCTCGCCAGCCGAGCCGCTCCTGGGCGATGAGAGCGAGCACGTTGAAGCCGCCGAGGCTCGCTCCGTGCCGGAACAGCACGACGAGCGCGACGCTCGCGAGGGTGTTGCCGACGATCGCACCGAACAACGGGTCGATGCGCTCGATCGTCAGCACGTGCGGCAGCGCCTGCACGAGCGCCGACATCGCGACGACGCACACGATGGTACGGATCGTGAACGGCCAGCCCTTGCGGCTGATGGCCAGCACCATGAACGGCAGGGTGATCCCCAGGAAGACCGGTCCGAACGCCCAGCCCGCGATGTGGCTGACGAGCAGCGCGGCGCCGGCGGTCCCGCCGGTGACCAGGCCCGCGGCCTGCATAAGGTGCACGCCGAGCGCGGCGATCGTGATGCCCACGCACGTGCTGACGACGTTCTCGATGTGCCCGTGCGGAGGCGCCGCCGGAGCCGGGCCGGGCACCACAGGCGCGGGGGCCGCGACCGACGCGGGGCCGGAGGACCGGGTCTCGCTTCGCAGATTTGGGCGCATGCCCAGCAGGATCGGAGGCTAGTGGGCGAACGCGCAACACAAGGCTCCCAATTTGAGCACAGTGTCAAATCAGGCTGATGGGAGATGACAAGATGCGCAGTATGGATAGCCTCGACGCCCGGATCCTCCTGGCCATCGACGACGACCCGGACGCGACGGTGCTCGCCCTCGCCCAGCGCCTCGGCATCGCGCGCAACACCCTGACGGCCCGGCTCAAGCGGCTCACCGCCGAGGGTGCAGTGCGGGAGTTCAGCCGCCGCGTCGACCCGGCGGCCCTCGGCTACGGCCTCGTCGCGTTCATCTCGGTCGAGCTGAGTGTCAAGGTCGAGATGTGGGCGCCCGACGCGCTGCACCGCATCCCGCAGATCGTCGAGATGCACGCGACGACCGGCGACGCCGACCTGCTGCTCAAGGTCGTCGCGCGCGACCCCCTGGACCTGCACCGCGTCACCGGGGAGGTCGTCGCAGTTCCGGAGGTGGTGCGCACGAGCACGGTGATCAGCCTCTACGAGGAGATGCCCCCGCGGGTTCGACCGCTGCTGCAGGCCGTGGCCGACGGGGTGCCTCCCGGAGCCGGTGAGCGCCACCGCCCGCCGGTGCGCTGAGCCGGGCCGCTCGCGTCAGATCAGCGTCAGACCGAAGCCAGACCGGAGCCAGACCGCAGTCAGATCCAGGACGGGAACCACATGCGCCACCGCCAGTGGTCGTACGGGATGACCTGCGCGGTGTAGAGCGGCCAGTAGAAAACGAAGATCACGGCCACGATCACGAGATAACCGACGACGAGCCCCAGGCCCCACCGTCTCCGGGTGGGGGAGTCGGTGGAGCGCCCGAGCACGAGCGACGCCGCGTACGTCACGGCGAGCACGACGAACGGCACGAACGCCACCGAGTAGAAGGTGAAGATCGTGCGCTCCTGGTACATGAACCACGGCAGGTAGCCGGCGACGAACCCGGCGAGGATCGCCCCGGCGCGCCAGTCGCGCATGGCGGCCCAGCAGAACAGCAGCACCGGCAGCGCGAGCGTGGCGGCCCACCAGATCGCCGGGTTGCCCAAGTCGGTGATGGCCTTCGAGCAGTTCTCCACGGTGCAGCCCTGCTGCCCGAGGCTCGGCCCCTCGTAGTAGAACGACGTGGGCCGGGCCTGCAGCAGCCACGACCACGGGTTGCTCATGTAGTCGTGGTGGCTGGTCAGTCCGACGTGAAAGTTCCACATGTCGACGTGGTAGTGCCACAGCGAGCGCAGCGCGTCGGGCACCAGCCCCGCGATCCCGGAGGCGGGGTGGTCGGCCGCCCAGTCACGGCCCCACCCGGTGTCGGAACGGAACCAGCCGGTCCACGACGCGAGGTAGGTCAGCAGGGCGGAGCCCACCATGATCGCCGCCGCCGGCAGTCCGTCCTTGACGATCGCGGCGGTGCGCCAGCGGTGCACCCCGGCGACGCGGCGGGCGCCCATGTCCCAGAAGACCGTCATGAGGCCGAACACGGCCAGGAAGTACAAGCCCGACCATTTCGTGCCGATGCACAGGCCGAGGCTGATGCCCGCCACCCAGCGCCACGGCCGCCAGCCGAGGAAGGGGCCGTAGCGCAGCTTGGGGTCGTCGAAGGGCATGCCGCCGTCGCGCCAGCCCCCGACGATGCGCGCGAGCCGTTCGCGGGAGGCGTCGCGGTCGAGGACCAGCGCGCAGAAACCCCCCAGCGCGAAGAACATCACCGACATGTCGAGCAGGCCGGTGCGGGAGTGCACGAAGTGCTGTCCGTCGAGGCTGAGCAGCAGCCCGGCGAACACGCCGAGCGCGGTCGAGCCGAACATCCGCCGCGCGGTGCGGGCCAGCATGAGGATCGACAAGGTGCCGAGCACCGCCACCCCGAGCCGCCATGACCACGCGTGCTGCACGCCGCCGAGTTGCTCGCCGATCGCGATGACCCACTTGCCGACCGGAGGGTGCACGACGAAGTCGGCGGTGGCGCCGAAGACGTCCGGGGTTCCCGCGGCCCACACCTGGTCGACGCCGGGGGTCGCATCCTCGCCGGAGAGCTCGCTCTTGACCCGGTGCTCGACCCCGAAGGTCAGCAGCGACCAGGCCTGCTTGACGTAATACGTCTCGTCGAAGATCAGCGTGTCGGGGCGGCCCAGCTGCCAGAACCGCAGCACGCCCGCGTAGAGCGCGACGAGCAAGGGGCCGAGCCACCCGGCGAGCCGGTCGGTGGGTCTGCTTCCGAGCAGCCGCAGGCGCAGCTGCTCGTTGTGACTCATGCGCCCCATCGTAAGTGGGCCGTCCCGTCCCGCGCCCCGCTGACGTCGGGCAACGCTGCGCGGGCAGGACTTTCGCTCACCACGCCGGAGGTCGAGAGGCGGGCGCGCCGGCGCGGGCGCCCGCGCTGCCAGGATGGGGGGATGAGCGCGGAGCCGGGCGAGGCGAACCACGACGGCGGCGTGTTGGTGCTCGCCGCGACCCCGATCGGCGACCCGCGAGACGCCTCGCCGCGGCTGGCGGCGGAGCTGGCGGGCGCGGACGTCGTCGCCGCCGAGGACACCCGGCGGCTGCAGCGGTTGTGCGCTGCGCTCGGGGTGCGCCCCGCCGAGGGCGGGCGGGTGCTCAGCTACCACGACCACAACGAGCGGTCCCGCACGCCGGAGCTGGCGGCCCAGGTCGCGGCCGGGGCGCGGGTGGTGCTCGTCACCGACGCGGGCATGCCCTCGGTCTCCGACCCCGGGTACCGGCTCGTGGAGGCGGTCGTCGCCGCCGGCGGACGGGTCACGTGCGTGCCCGGTCCGAGCGCGGTGCTTATGGCGCTGGCCGTCTCCGGGCTGCCCGTCGACCGGTTCTGCTTCGAGGGCTTCCCGCCGCGCAAGCCGGGAGATCGCGCGCGGGCGCTGGCGGGGCTCGCCGCCGAACCCCGCACGCTGGTGTTCTTCGAGGCACCGCACCGGCTCGAGGCGACGCTGCAGGCCATGGCCGATGCGTTCGGCGCCGGGCGCGCCGCGGCGGTCTGCCGGGAGCTGACCAAGAGCTACGAGCAAGTGGTGCGCGGCCCGCTCGCCGACCTGCTCACGTGGAGCCGGGAGCACCCCGACCAGGTGCGCGGCGAGATCACCCTCGTCGTCTCTGGCGCGGAGCCGGTGGCCGCCGACCCCGACGAGGCGCACGCGCAGGTGGCCCGTCGGGTCGAGGCGGGGGAGCGCCTCAAGGACGCCGCCCGGGCCGTCTCCGCCCAGACCGGCGTCTCGGCCCGCGAGCTGTATGCCGGCTACGTGCACCGGCCCACCTCGTGACGGGCTTTCATCCGGCTTTGATTTCGGCCTGATCCCGGCCCTGATGTCGGCGCGGATCAGCGGTTGCGGGTGCGTCGCGTCCGCAAGTTGACCGGCGTTGTCACACGCGCTGTCTACCCTGAAATGCATCGCTGCCGCCGACGGTCGCCGGCAACACCCGACCGGTCGGGTCAGACACCGTCCACAGACACGTCAGGAGCGTTGACATGAAGGTCGCCGTGCCCACCGAGGTCAAGAACAACGAGTACCGCGTCGCGATCACCCCGGTCGGGGTGCACGAGCTGGTCTCCCGGGGCCACGAGGTGTTCGTGCAGGCCGGAGCCGGTGCCGGCTCCTCGATCCCCGACGCCGAGTACGTCGAGCAGGGCGCGACGATCCTGCCGGACGCCGACGAGACGTGGGGCGTGGCCGACCTGGTGCTCAAGGTCAAGGAGCCGGTCGAATCCGAGTACCACCGGCTGCGCGACGATCTGCTGCTGTTCACCTATCTGCACCTGGCGGCCGACCAGCCGGGCACCGACGCGCTGCTCGCCGCGGGTACGACCGCGATCGCCTACGAGACCGTCGAGCTCGCCAACGGCGCGCTGCCCCTGCTGTACCCGATGTCGGAGGTGGCCGGTTGCCTCGCGCCGCAGGTGGGAGCGCACGCGCTGCTGCGGGCCGAGGGCGGCCGCGGGGTGCTCATGGGTGGCGTCGGCGGCGTCACCGGGGCGAAGGTGGTCGTGCTCGGAGCCGGCGTGGCCGGCCAGAACGCCGCGAACATCGCCCTCGGCATGGGCGCCGACGTGACCGTGCTCGACACCAATCTCGACAAGCTGCGGATGGCGTTCTGGCGGTGGAAGAACCAGGTGCGTCAGATCGCCTCCTCGAAGCTGGCCGTGCGCCAGTACGTGCTCGACGCCGACCTGGTTATCGGCTCCGTGCTCATTCCCGGCGCCAAGGCCCCGCACCTGGTGACGAACGAGATGGTCGCGCAGATGAAGGAGGGGTCGGTGCTCGTCGATATCGCCGTCGACCAGGGCGGATGCTTCGAAGACAGCCGGCCCACCACACACGCCGACCCGACTTTCACTGTGCACGGCTCGACGTTCTACTGCGTGGCGAACATGCCCGGTGCGGTGCCCAACACCTCGACGTACGCGCTGACCAACGCGACGCTGCCGTACGTGGCGCGCCTCGCCGACCTGGGCTGGCGGGAGGGGTGTCGCACCGATGAGGCGCTGCGCCGAGGGCTGAATGTACACGCGGGTTCCGTGACCTACCCCGCAGTGGCCGAGGTGTTCGGGTATGAATGTCAGGACAGCGCCGAGCTCCTCGCTTGAGGGCGACCGCCCGGAGTGAGGACCTGAGTCCCTGCGGGCTCGTCGGTAACCATCGCTACGATGAGCCGCAGGCTCCGGCCTGAACCCCAGCGTGACCAGGTTGACCAGCGGACATCGCCGTCGCTGCCCACGTCGGAATGTGTCGACATCGACACGGGCAGGCGATGAAACCCCGCACGACTCGACAAGAACGGGGCAGTATTCACACGTGTCTACTTCAGCAGTGAAACCAGGAACCCGGAACACGAGCCCGATGCACAGCAGCATCGGCCTGAAGCTGATGATGGCCGTGTCCGGCCTCTACTTCGTCTTCTTCGTGCTGTTCCACATGTACGGCAACCTGAAGATCCTCGCGAGCCACGAGGCCTTCGATACCTACGCCCACCACCTGCGCACGATGTTCGAGCCGATCCTTCCCTACGAAGGATTCCTGTGGATCTTCCGGCTCACGCTCATCATCGCGCTGGCGGCTCACGTCTACTCCGCGTTGACGTTGTGGAGCCGGGCCAACACGGCACGCGGTGCCAAATACGAGGTGAAGAAGGCGGCGGCGGCCTCGCTGTCGAGCAAGTGGATGCGCTGGGGCGGCATCGCCCTGATCCTGTTCGTGCTGTTCCACCTGGCCCAGTTCACGCTCCTGTGGATCAACGTCGGCGGATACCGCGGCACTCCCGCCGAGCGGGTCGTGCTGGCGTTCCAGCAGCCGTGGTTGGTGCTCATCTACGTCATCGCGCTCCTCGCGCTGGCGATGCACCTGCGACACGGGGTGTGGAGCGCGTGCCAGACGCTGGGGTGGACGAACACCGCGAACTCGCGCCGGTACGCCAACCTGGCCGGCGTCGCGATTTCCGCCATCACCGTCATCGGGTTCCTCATTCCGCCGCTGGCCATTCTGTTCGGCGTTATCCAGTAAGGGTGCATGACTGACATGACCGAGACTCTGACTCCGACCCAGGACGCTCCGGGCACGGCCTTCTACCGCGAAGGTGAGCCGCTGCAGGACAGCAAGGCGCCGGCCGGTCCGATCCAGAACAAGTGGACCACCCGTAAGTTCGAGGCCAAGCTGGTCAACCCGGCCAACCGGCGCAAGCTGTCGGTGATCATCGTCGGCACCGGCCTGGCCGGCGGCGCCGCGGCCGCGACGCTCGGCGAGGCGGGCTATCACGTCAAGGCGTTCTGTTACCAGGACAGCCCGCGTCGCGCGCACTCCATCGCCGCGCAGGGTGGCATCAACGCCGCGAAGAACTACAAGGAAGACGGCGACTCGATCTACCGCCTCTTCTACGACACGGTCAAGGGCGGCGACTACCGCGCCCGCGAGACCAACGTGTACCGGCTCGCCGAGGTGAGCGCGAACATCATCGACCAGTGCGTGGCGCAGGGTGTGCCGTTCGCCCGCGAGTACGGCGGTCTGCTCGACAACCGCTCGTTCGGTGGCGTGCAGGTGTCGCGTACCTTCTACGCCCGCGGCCAGACCGGCCAGCAGCTGCTCATCGGCGCCTACCAGGCCCTCGAGCGGCAGATCGGCGCCGGCACCGTCGAGATGTTCAGCCGGCACGAGATGGTCGAGTTGGTCGTCGTCGACGGCCGGGCCCGCGGGATCATCGCCCGTGACATGGTCACGGGCGAGATCGAGACCCACCTGGCCGACGCGGTCGTGCTGGCCTCCGGTGGCTACGGCAACGTGTTCTTCCTGTCGACCAACGCGATGGGCTGCAACGTCACCGCCACGTGGCGGGCCTACCGCAAGGGCGCATACTTCGCGAACCCCTGCTACACGCAGATCCACCCGACGTGCATCCCGGTGCACGGCGACAAGCAGTCCAAGCTCACCCTGATGAGTGAGTCGCTGCGTAACGACGGGCGCATCTGGGTGCCGAAGAACGCCGAGGACTGCGACAAAGACCCGCGTCAGATCGCCGAGGAAGACCGCGACTACTACCTGGAGCGGATCTATCCCTCGTTCGGAAACCTCGTGCCGCGTGACATCGCCTCCCGGCAGGCGAAGAACATGTGCGACGAGGGGCGCGGCGTCGGCCCGGCCGTCGTCGAGATCACCCCCGAGGGCGAGGAGCGGCGCGTGCGGCGCGGCGTCTACCTCGACTTCGCCGAGGCGATCCAGCGCATGGGCGAAGACGCGGTGCGCACCAAGTACGGCAACCTCTTCGACATGTACGAGCGCATCACCGGCGAGAACCCCTACCAGGTGCCGATGCGCATCTACCCGGCCGTGCACTACACGATGGGCGGCCTGTGGGTCGACTACGACCTGCAGTCGACCATCCCGGGCCTGTTCGTCGCGGGTGAGGCGAACTTCTCCGACCACGGCGCGAACCGGCTCGGTGCGTCGGCGCTCATGCAGGGTCTGTCCGACGGCTACTTCGTGCTGCCGAACACGATCCGCGACTACCTCGCCGACGGTCCGTACCCGAAGATCGACGCGAACGACCCGGCGGTGGCCGAGGCGCGCGACTCGGTCTTCGACCGCATCGAGCACTTCCTCAACTGCAACGGCACCCGCTCGGTCGACTCCATCCACAAGGAGCTCGGCCAGATCATGTGGGAGTACTGCGGCATGGAGCGCCGGGAGGAGGGCCTGAAGAAGGCGATCGGTCTCATCCGGGAGCTGAAGAAGGAGTTCTGGTCCAACCTGCGGGTGCTCGGCGCGGCCGACACCATGAACCAGTCGCTGGAGAAGGCCGGGCGCGTCGCCGACCTCATCGAGCTCGGTGAGCTCATGTGCATCGACGCGTTGCACCGGCGCGAATCCTGCGGTGGCCACTTCCGGGCCGAGAGCCAGACGGAAGATGGCGAGGCCATGCGTCACGACGACGAGTTCCTCTACGTCGCCGCGTGGCAGTACGACGGTGAGGACCAGCAGCCGGTCCTGCACAAGGAAGACCTCGTGTACGAGTTCATCGAGTTGAAGCAGCGGAGCTACAAGTGAAACTCACTGTCAAGATCTGGCGTCAGGACGGCCCGGCCGCCCCGGGCAAGCTCGTCACCTACGAGGTCGACGACATCAGCGAAGACATGTCGTTCCTCGAGATGCTCGACGTGCTCAACGAGAACCTCAACGACAACGGCGAGGAGCCGGTCGCGTTCGACAGCGACTGCCGCGAGGGCATCTGCGGCATGTGCGGCGTCGTCATCAACGGTCGCCCGCACGGCAACACCGGCGAGGACAAGCACGGCAACACGACGACGTGCCAGCTGCACATGCGCAGCTTCAACGACGGCGACACGATCACCATCGAGCCGTGGCGCGCCCACGCGTTCCCGGTGATCCGCGACCTCGTCGTCGACCGCACCGCCTTCGACCGCATCATCGCCTCGGGCGGCTTCATCTCGGTGAACACCGGTGCCGCGCCCGAGGCGCACGCCGCACCCGTCGAGAAGAAGAAGGCCGACCGCTCGTTCGAGGCGGCCGCCTGCATCGGCTGTGGCGCGTGCGTGGCGGCCTGCCCCAACGCGGCCGGCATGCTGTTCGTCGGCGCGAAGGTCGTGCACCTCGGCGAGCTGCCGCAGGGGCAGCCGGAGCGCTGGATCCGCGTCAAGGCGATGGTGGCCCAGCACGACGGCGAGGGCTTCGGCGGCTGCACCAACATCGGCGAGTGCTCCGCGGCCTGCCCCAAGGACATCCCGCTCGATGTCATCTCCACCCTCAACAAGGATCTGCGCCGCGCGATGGTGCACTGACCCGCACGACGCCAAGCGGCCGGGCCCTCTCGGGGAGCCCGGCCGCTTCGCTGCCTCCGCCGCCACGGCGGGGCGGCGCGGGGGCCCGGGGGCTCGCCGACGCCGCGCGGTCCCGCGCCGCCTCACGAGCGCCCCGCCCCACGATTACGCACGGGAGCCTGTGCCAAGTGACTGGACCGGCCGGCTGCCGCCGAACCGGCTCCGCGGAGCTGGTTCCGTAGCAGCCGACCGGTCCCGTCCCACGGCCCGACACGGGGTGACCGCGACGCGAGACGAACGCCTGTGGAAGCCAGCCCTTGGCGCCGCTGGACGACGCCGCCGCGGTGCGGCAAGCACGGATGCGGTCGAGCCGGACCGGTCAGGGCCGCCGGGGCACCATGAGCTGGTGCTCGGCGGTCATGACGATCACCTCGTCCTGGTTGACCAACTCGCACGGCAGGATGACGATGCCCCACCCCGGGCGGCTGGAGCTGGCGCGCATCGACTCGATCCAGAACTTCAGCCGCAGCGTGTCGCCGATGACGATCGGGGCGACGAACCGGGTGCTCCAGCCGAGGGAGTAACCCGGGTGGAACCGCAACTCGCTCTGGCTCTTCAGCCCGTCGGCGAGCGCGAGGCCGAGGAGCCCGTGACCGACCCGGGCGCCGAAGTGGCTGGCGGCGGCGTACTCCTCATCGACGTGTACGGGATTGTGGTCGCCGCTGACGCGCGCGTAGGTGTCGATGACCTCGCCGGTCACTTGGAACGCCGGCGTCCAGCAGGTGTCGCCGACCTGCGCGTCCTCGAAGTAGCAGAAGCCGCGCCGGGGGACGACGGGCTCGTCCATCGTCGAGACGGCGTCGCCGGAGGTGTACGTGGTCGGCATCGGGTTCCTTTCCGAGGTGACTATTGCGCGTGCCGCAGACCGGTCTCCAGGCCCCGGACGGCCGCGACGAGCGTGGAATTCACCGGCGTCGGCACCCCGGTGCGTTCGCCGCCACGCACCAGCGCGCCGTTGATGACGTCGATCTCCGTGCGGCGACCCGACTCGATGCTCTGCAACATCGAGGTCTTGAAGTCCGCCGGCAGCCCTTCCGCGGCACTGCGCCAGATCGCCTGCGGTTCATGGACGCTCAACGTCACACCGAGGGCCGCGGCGACATCGATTCCCTCCTGGACGGCGGCGCACGCGGTCCGCTCGAGCCCGGGGTCGGCCATGAGGTCGCCGTAGGTCAGGCGCGTCAGGGCGCTCAGCGCGCCGGTCGAGACGTTGACGAGCAGCTTGTCCCACACGGCGCCGGTGATGTCGTCCGTCACCTCCGTCGCGAGGCCGGCCGCGCCGAACGCGTCGGCGATGCGCCGCACGCGCGGCGTCACCTGCCCGTCGGGTTCGCCGATGACCGTCCGCTTGCCGGCGACGCCGCTGCTGACGTGCCCCGGCGCGATCATCTGGCCGCCGACGTACGTGATGCCCTGCAACACGCGCGGCGCGCCGAGGACCGACGCGAGCGCCTGCTCGTTGCCGAGCCCGTTCTGCAGGGTCAGCACGACCGTCTCCGGCCCGATGAGAGCCTCGGCCTGCCGGGCGGCGTCGGCGGTGGCGAAGGACTTCACGAGCACGATGACCACATCGACGGGGCCGATGCCCCGCGTGCTCGTCGCGGCCCGCAGGCGCACCGCGTGCTCGGTGGCGGCCGGCCCGTCTCCGAGCCGCACCAGCAGACCGCGCCGCGTGATGGCGTCGACGTGGTCGCGGTTGCGGTTGACGAGCCACACCTCGATCGGTTCGCCGCCCCCCTGCAGCGAACCCCGCGCGAGCGCGGCGCCGATCGTGCATCCCAGCGCGCCCGCCCCGACGATGCACACCCTCATGACCCCACCCTCGCTCGTCGGGCCCGGCGGCGGCCTGCGCACAGTCGGCCGCATCGGCACCGGGAGAAGCGGCTCATCCGGTGTCGCCGGAGCGTAGCCGGTCCAGGGCGCGGGTGGAGCCGGGGTGAACGGGTATCGGCGCGGTCTTGTCGGCCAGGTCGAGCGTGATGTCTTTCGCCGCGGGGTGCGCCTGAACGAGCTGGTCGGTGCGGCTGTACACCAGGCTGGTCAGCGCGCAGGCGAGGTTGGCCGGCAAGTCCTCTCGCACGAGCAGCACGTTCGGCACGATGACGGTCTTGACGTCGGCGGGCATGTCGTACGTGGCGGCCGGCACGACCGCCGTGTCGTAGACCGGCGACGTCTTGCGCAGCTGCGCAAGCAACGGAGTCGGATCGAGCATCATCACCTGGTTGCCCATCGAGGTGTACAGGTCGGTCAGAGCGGAGGTCGGCAGGCCACCGGACCACACCAGGCCGTCGATCGACCCGTCCTTCATCCCGTCGACGGTTTTCGTCAGGTCGAGCCGCTGGGCCTGCACGTCGCCTGCTTTCAGGCCCGCGGCTGCTATCAGCTTGTTCGCGATCGCCTCGGTGCCCGACAACGGGGAGCCGGTGGAGATCCGTTTGCCCTTGAAGTCGGCCACCGAGTTGATCCCGGCGTCCTTACGGACGACGACCTGCGTGTAGTTGGGGTAGATGCGCCCGATCGTGCGGATCGGCTGCGGCCCGTCGAACCGTCCGCTGCCGCGCACGGCGGTGTCGGCGGTGTCGGCGAGGGAGAACGCGATGTCGTAGTCACCCTTGACCAGCTGCTGGATGTTCTGCACGGAGGCACCCGTCTCCGAGGCGCTCGCCCGGAGTCGGGTGTCGGCGTTGATGAGCCGGGCCAACCCGCCGCCGACGACGTAGTACACCCCGGTCGAGTTGCCGGTGGCGATGCCGACCCGGCCGTGTCCCGGGTCGCAGCCGTTCGGGTCGGCGTCCGAGCCCGGTTGCCTCGCACTCTGACCGCCGAATCCGGCAGCTCCGAGCGCCGCGATGAGGAGCCCGACGACCCAGGTGGTGTTGATCTTCACGTCCGATCTCCTCCGGTCGTGGCTTCACTGGGAGTTGCCGGGGGTGTCACCTGCGGACCTGTTCCCTCGGGTGCGGAGCAGATGGACCCCGGCGGTGAGGACGAGCACGACGAGCCCGGTGACGACGCTGACCGGCTGCAGGTAGAGCAGGAGCAGGGCAGCGACGAAGAAGCCGCAGCGCTCGGGCACGGTCGCGGGCGCTCGCAGCCAGCCTCCGGTGGTGCCCGCGAGCGCCGCGACCCCCAGAAACGCGACGGCGACGGCGAGCAGAACCGCGGGCAGATCGCCGACTCCCAGCAGATGACGTCCCTGCGGGGTGACGACGAACGCCATCGGCGCCAGGAACGCCGGCAGGATGTATTTGCAGGCCTGCCACATCGTGTCGATGACGCGACCCCCGGTGATGGCGGCCGAGGCGACCGCAGCCAGCGCGGTGGGCGGCGAGACCTCCGACAGCACCGCGTAGTAGAAGATGAACATCGCCACGGCCTCCTGCGAGACCCCCAGCGCGATGAGCGCCGGCCCGATGACGACCCAGGCGAGAATGAACGAGGCGGTCACCGGCACGGCCAATCCGAGCACGAGGATGGCCACCGCCGACAGCACGGTGGAGGCGATGATCAGGGTCGCCGGATTCGGCGAGATCGCGTCTGCCACGGCGATGAGGAACTCCGAGAGCACCTGAGCCAGACCCGTCTTGGCGATCGCCGACGTGATGACGCCGGCCGCGGCGCAGACGGCGATCACGGGGATCGCGGTGCGTACCCCGTCGGACAGTGCCTTGCCGAGCGTGCCGGCGTACCCCACGAGCCCGCCGTGGCGGACGACGGGGTCGGCAGCCGTCGTGTCCCGCTCCAGAGAGCTGGCAGGCAGGTGACCGGTGAACAGCACCTCCAAGAGCCCGAAGGCGGCGGCGACCAGCGTGGCGTAGACAACGGCCCGGAACGGGGGGACGTCGATCGCGAGGAAGCCGACGATCACCGCGAGACTGACGAAGTGGTAGCCGTAGCGCCGCAGGAGCGCGAACGGTCTCGCGACGTCCACCGCGACCTCACGCGCCCCGAACTTGCGGGCGTCGATCTCGACCGCCAGGAAGATCCCGAGGTAGTACAGCAGGGTCGGAATGATGGCCCAGCCGAGCACGGAGAAGTAGGAGACGCCGAGGTACTCGGCGATGATGAACGCCGCCGCGCCCATGGTGGGCGGCGACAGGATCGCCCCGATGCCCGAGGCCGCGAGCATGCCTCCGGCGGCCTCGCGCGGATATCCGGCACGTTTGAGGATGGGCCAGGCGAACGAACCCAGCGTCACGGCGGTCGCGGTGCCGGAGCCGGAGACGGTGCCGAGGAGGAACCCCGAAGTCGCCACGGTGCGCCCGGGCGCGGCGCCGGAGCGGCGGAACAACGAGAGGCTGAACTCGACGAAGAAGCTACCGGCTCCGGTGCGTTGCAGCACGGCGCCGTAGATCGTGAACAGCACGATGTAGGTGGCAGCGATGTCGAGAGGCACGCCGAAGAAGCCGCTGGCCTCGTTGAACAGGCTGTTGACGATCTGATCCAGTTCCATGCCTTCGTGCGCGATCTGCCAGGTCATCGGCAGGTGCCCGCCGAACCACGCGTAGGCGAAGAACAGCAGGGCAGCGGTCGGCAGCACCCAGCCGGTGGTGCGGTTCGCGGCCTCGAGCACGAGCACGAGCAGCAGCGCTCCCGCCACCACATCGCCTGGTAGCAGCGACCCCTGGCGCGAGAGGAACTCGCCGAAGCCGCCGCCGCCCAGGGAGGTCAGTGGCAGGGGCAGCACCGGATACAGGGCGACGAACAGCGCCAGCACCGCCAATACCCAGTCGAGCACGCTGGGTCGCTCGCGAAGCGAGCCGAGCGACGAGGCCGAACTCGCCGGGGCGATGGCGTCCCGGCGCTCACGGGAGATCAGCGGCGTTCCGCGGTAACAGACGTAAGCCAGGGGCAGCGTCACCCCGAGGAAGAGCACGAGGTAGTAGTGGCTGCCCTGGGAGAACGGGCGGAAAACCTGGTAGATCACGAGGATGGCCACGGCCAGGCACCACCACGTCACGCCCCTGTCGAGGTTCCGCGTCAGGGTCCGCGCCGGCTGTTCCTCGTCGTTGGCGGCGGAGACGGCGTGAGCACGCTCGCTGTCGGTCATCCGGACCTCGACGCGTCCGTCCTCTTGTGAGTGATCGAGCGAGCCGGCGGCGGGCCGCGTGAGCTCCTCTCCGGGGCCGGAGGGCTCCCCGCCGGGCGGGCGTGTCGTCGCTGGCATGGGGTGCAACGTACTCGCCGCGGTCGATCTTCGCGATCGCTGCCGTGGACCGCGATGCCCGCAAGCTGGACGTCAGCTGCGACCGCATCGGCGGCCCCGCGCGCCCCGGCGTCCCACACGCTCCGCGCGCCCCGGTCAGAGGGGGGTGTGGAGGGTGACGACGCCGGTGGTGCGCGCGGCGAGCTGCTGCAGCTTGTTCCATTGGCCGGCGGCGTCGAGCTCGGGGCTGAGCACGTGCATGCACAGGGTGTCGTTGCGAAGCTGCACGCCGAGGCTGCCGGGCAGCAGGCTGATCATGAGCATCGACAGGTCCAGGGCCGCGCCCTCGGGCAGGATCACCGGCAGTTCCTCGTAGTGCGGCTCGATGGCGACGGGGCGCCGGACGGCGCGCGCGGCGACGTCGGCGCCGCCCTTGATCGACTGCCACAGGAACCACAGGCCGAGGTGCGCCATCGCGAACACCCGGCTGAACACGTGCGGGCGGCGGTCCGGCTCCGTTTTCCACGGCGGAGACAGCAGGCACGACATCCCCAGCGCGAGCAGCACGACCGGCACCCCGTAGGTGAGGTACCCGCCTCCGGAGAGCACGAGCCACAGGGCGCCGAGAGCCAGAGTGCGCCACACGAGTCGCAGGATGACCAGCGTCACGACAACCCCTCCTGGATGAGCGCCACGAGGATGAGCACGATCGAGAGCACGACGAGCAGCGCCACGCCGCTGGACCGCTCCCTGGTGAGCCGGTCTTCTCGGGCCACCGTGCCGACCACGACGAACCGGCCGAACCGGGAGGCGGCCGAGCTCGCCTCGGCGCCCGCGGCCCGGCTCAGCTCGTGCACCCGGTCCAGGCCGGCCCGCAGCGCCGCCCCGACGCGGGCGAGCTGCGCCTCCTCGGGCACGACGAGGTCACCGGGCGGGATCGCCGAGCCGTCGGGGTGGGCCACCCAGTCGGGCAGCACGTCCTGGCGCGACATCCACCACAGAGCCGCGCCGGCGAGCACCCCCAGGGCGATCGGCCACAGCGAGTCGCCCCACTCCAGCGGGTTCGCCGACGGCCGCGCGGCCTGCGGCACCCACCACAGCGCGACGAGCCACGGCACGGTCGCGGCGCTCAGCGCGAGCGCCACCCACGCCCACAGCTCGCCGCGCTCGCCAGGCTTGGGTTCGGGCTCCGAACGCCACAGCAGCCGGGCCAGCCGCAGCATGAGCAGCGTGGAGCCGGTCGCCACCAGCGAGAGCACGACGTCCAGCGGGGCGCCGATGAACGTCACGTCGCCGACGGCCCCCTTCGCGGCGTACTTGCCGAGCGCCCCGGCGGTCAGCGGCGCGCCGGCCAGCGCGAGGGCCGCGACGATCATGAGCGCCGCGACGAGCCGACTGCGGTGGTGCTTGATCACCGAGACCCCGAGGAACAGCGCGCCCTTGACCAGCCCGTGGGCGACCGCGTAGACGACGACGGCGAGCGTGGCGGCGGGCGCGAGCGCCGGGTGGGCCAGACCGACTCCGATGACGGCGACGACGAACCCCATCTGCGAGATCGTCGAGTACGCGAGCACGACCTTCGGGTCGGCCTGCAGCGCCCCGATCGGCACCGCGAGAAACGCCCCGACGAGGGCCAGCACGACGAGCCCGGTGCCCCACTGCGGCAGCGCGACCGCGCCGAGCGGCAGGAACCGGATCATGCCGATCATGCCCGCCTTGACCATCGCGCCCGAGAGCACCGCCGAGGCGGCCGGCGGCGCCGCCGGGTGCGCCAGCGGCAACCAGATGTGCAGCGGCACCGTGCCCGCCTTCACCGCGAAGCCGAGCAGCAGCAGCGCGATGATGACGTCGCGGTGCGGCGAGGCCGCCACCGCCTCCGGCACCTGCGCGACCATGCGGGCTCCGGTCGCGCCGATGAGGATGAGCGCCGCCAGCACGGCCGTCTCCGAGGCCACCGACATGACGAGGTACACCCGAGCGGCGCGCCGGGCCTCCGCGGTGCGGTAGTGGATGACCAGCACGAACGCACAGAAGCTCATCATCGCGAACGACAGGTAGAAGGTGACGACGTCGGCGGCCAGATAGGTGCCGACGTTGCCGCCGAAGGAGATCAGCAGGAAGCCGGTGAGGGCGCTCGAGGCGCGTTCGCGGTTCCAGCAGATCGCGGCGAGCGCCAGCCCGTACAGCAGCGCCGCGACGAGCAGCATCGGCCGGGCGATCTCGTCGACCGACACATGCGTGCCGAGCAGCAGCCAGTCGAC
>NZ_BCNQ01000032.1 GCF_001515525.1 Piscicoccus intestinalis NBRC 104926
CAGCCAGTCGACGCGGGCCGGCGGCGGGGCCAGCACCGCGAGCGCGACCGCCGGCAGCACGACGAACGGGGCCAGCCGCACGAGCCCGGCCCGGGAGGCGGCCGCGGCCCCCGCCGGCAGCAGCCCGGCGAGCATGAGTGCGCCCGCGAGCACGATCGGGCCGGTCGCGGCGAGCACCCACAGCGCCCCGTCGGAGACGGTCATGAGAACACCCCCTGAGCGATGAGGTGCGCCAGATACAGCGGAGACAGATCGGCCCCGGCCGCCAGGCCCGCGACGAACGTCAGCACCATCGTCACGACGGCCGGCACGAGCAGCGCCAGCGGCGCCTCGGCCCGCGTCGTGCTCGGCGCGAACTCCTCCCGGGGCTCGACGAACCACAGGAGGTAGACGATCGGCAGGAAGTAGGCGGCGTTGAGCAGCGAGGAGATCATGAGCACGGCGACCACCCAGCCCTGCCCGGCCTCGACCGCCCCGACGCCGAGATACCACTTGGTGACGAACCCGGCCGTCGGGGGCACCCCGATCATGCCGAACGCGCCGACGGTGAAGGCCGCCGACGTCAGCGGCATGCGCCGCCCCACCCCGGCCAGCCCGCGGATCGTCGTGACGCCGACGACCTCGGCGAACAGCCCGGCGCAGAAGAACAGCGTGATCTTCATGACGCCCTGGTGCACGATGTGCGCGAGCCCGCCGGTCGTCGCCGTCACGTGCGCCAGGCAGATCCCGAGCGTGATGTAACTGACCTGGGAGACGGTCGAATACGCGAGCCGGGCCTTGAGGTCGCTCTGGCGCAGGGCCTGGTACGAGCCGTACAGGATCGTGATCGCGGCGAGCACGAGCAGCGGCGTGAGTACCCCGAGCCGCTGCGCGACGGGCACGCCGTAGACGTCGTCGATGACCCGCACGACCCCGAACACGCCGGCCTTGACGACCGCCACCGCGTGCAGCAGCGCGGAGACGGGCGCGGGCGCCACCATCGCCTTCGGCAGCCAGCCGTGCACCGGCACGAGCGCCGCCTTGACCGACAGGCCGCCGATGAGCAGCACGAAGATCGCGATCGCCGTGGCGGGGGAGTCGGCGGCGATGCGGGCGACCGCCTCCGCGCCGCCCTCGGCGAAGTCGATGGGCCCGGCGAGCAGCGTCAGCCACACGACGCCCACGAGGAGGGTGAGGCCGGCGGTCAGCGCGTACCGCAGGTAGAGGCGGGCGGCGTCCAGGGCCTTCGGGGTGCCCCAGTGCGCGACGAGCGGGTAGGTGGCGAGCGTGAGCAGCTCGTAGAACACGAGGAACGTCACGAGGTTGCCGGCGAAGGAGATGCCGGCGGTCGCGGTGACGCACAGGCTGAAGAAGCCGAAGAACCGGCTCTGGTGGGGCTTGCCGCGCAGGTAGCCGATCGCGTAGATCGTCGTCAGCAGCCACAGCAGCGCCGAGAGCGCGGAGAAGTACAGCGAGAACGGTTCGACGCGGAACACGAGGTCGATGCCGGGCAGGAACGGCATCGACCACTCGGGCCGGGCGCCGGCGACGACCGGCGGGATGAGGCTGACGACGATGGCGACCTTGAGCAGCGCGCCGGTGAGGTTGATGGCCGTACGGGCGCGGGCCGCCGACTGCGGCAGCGGGAAGACGAGAATTGCCGTCGTCAGGGCGACGACGACGGTCAGCGGGGCGGCGGTGTTGACGAGCCCGACGAGCGAGGCGAGCAGGGAGTCGATCACAGGCCACCCCTGGAGACGATCCCGAGGATCGGGACGGTGGCGAACCCGAGCACGACGGCCAGCAGGCCGAGGGTCATCGGGATGGCCTGCACGTGCAGCGGCACGTGGGCGGGGCGCACGTCGGGCTCGTCGTCGGGGATGAGCAGCATCGGCCGCAGCGTGCGCACGAGGTAGGCCGCCGACAGCAGGGTGCCCAGCAGCAGCACGGCGATGAGCCACCAGTGCGAGCCGATGACCGCGGCGGTCGCGAGCTGCCACTTGCCGGAGAAGCCGAGGGTGATCGGCAGCCCCGCGAGGCTGACCGCCGCGGTTCCCATCGCCATGACGATCATCGGCATGCTCGCCCCGGCGCCGCCGAGGGCGTCGAGCTCGTCGGTGCCGTAGGCCTCCTTGAGGATGCCGGCGCTCATGAACAGCGCGGCCTTGGCCACGCCGTGGCTGAGCACGAGCAGCAGGGTGCCGGCGAGGGCCGCGGCCGCGGCGGTGCCGGGGGTGGCGGCGCTGGAGTCGTCGGTGACGATGACCGGCAGCGCGACGAACCAGTAGCCGGCCTGCGCGACGGTGGAGTACGCGACGACCGGCTTGAGCCGGCTCTGGCGCAGCGCCATGATCGGGCCGCCGAGCAGCGCGAGCACCCCAAGCGCGCCGAGCACCCACGCGAGCAGCGCCCCGGCCTGGGGCAGCAGGAGCACGAGCTCCCACAGCACGTACAGGCTCGCCTTGACGACCAGCGCCGACAGCAGCGGGCTCACCGCGGCCGGCGCCGCCGAGTGGGCCGGGATGAGCCAGCCGTGCAGCGGCATGAGCGCGACCTTCAGCGCGAGCCCGGTCGCGGCCAGGCTCACCGCGAGCGCCGCGGTCGTGCCGCCGAGGGAGTCGGTGGCGGCGTGCAGCTCGAGCGTTCCGGTCTGGGCGAAGATCAGCCCGACCGCGAGCAGGAAGAGCATGGCGCCGACGACGGCGATCATGAGGTAGCGAAACGCCGCCGACCAGGCCGGCGGGCCGCCGAGCGCGACGAGGGCGATGGCCGCGAGCGTGACGACCTCGAGGGCGACGTAGATGTTGAACAGGTCGTCGCTGACGTAGACGGCGTTGAGGCCGGCCCAGCACCCCAGCCACAGCGGCCAGAACGCCGGGCCGCCGGTGCCCGAGGGCAGCGCGGCCGCGTACAGGCTGATCGCGGCGCCGACGAGCGCGGTCATGAGGATGAGCAGCGCGCCCGGGCCGGTCAGGCGCAGCCCGATGCCCAGCGGCGGGGTCCAGCCGCCGAGTTCGGTCTGCACGGAGCCGGTGAGGTTGGAGACGGCCGCGAGCACGACGACGACCAGCGTCGCCAGGCTCGCGAGCACCCCGAGCCACGGCCGCGCGCGGCGCGGCAGGCAGGCCGCGACCGCGGCGGCCAGCACGGGCAGCAGCACCGCGCCGCCGAGGGGGAGGGTGGCGTCGATCATTCCTGCTCACCCGCGCCCTGGGTCTTGCGCTGTGCGCGGGCGGTCTCGATGCGTTCGGCGAGCACGAGGCCGACCCCAGTGAACGCGACGGTGATGACGAGTCCGGTGATGGCCAGCGCCGACAGCACCGGGTCGATCGGCGCGCTGCGGGCGGCGAGCACGATGAGCACGAGCAGGGTGCCCGCGCCCATGACGTTGAGCGCGACGAGGCGGGCGAGGTGGTCGGCGGCGAGGCTGACTCGCACGAGACCCAGGCTGAACAGGGTGATCGCGACGAGGACGAAGAACGTGCCGGCGCTCACCGCGGCACCTCGCCGGGCGACTCGGCCGATCGCTGCGCGGCCGGGTCGTCTCCGGCGGACAGGCACAGATACAGCGCGAACAGTCCGGCCGCGATGCCCAGCGTCAGGAAGATCTCGACGGTGACGAGCACCGGCCCGACGAACGCCGGGTCGTACCGCAGCCACGGGTTGCCGGTCAGCGGCCCGAGGATCGCGGAGGCCACGAACACGACGACGCCCATCGTCACCGCCACCGGCAGCCACCGGTGCAGGCGCGGCGTCGGGTCGAACGGGGAGTGTCGCAGCAGGATGAGCAGGCCGGTGAGCACCGCGCCGGCCTGGAACGCGCCGCCCGCCTGGCTCGTGCCGGCGAACAACACCCAGCCGGCGAACACGAGCAGGGCCGGGGCGGCGAGCCCGACGAACCAGCGGAACGCGTCGGGCAGCCGCGGCGACGAGGCCGGAGGCGGTCCGTCCGGCCACTCGACGAGCGCCGTGACGGCCACGGCCCCCAGCACGATGACGAACGACTCCAGCAGCGTGTCGTAGGCGCGGAAGTTCAGCAGCACCGCGGTGACCCCGTGCTCGAAGCCCGCGTTCGGCAGCTGCTGGGCCACCGGCTCCTGCCAGCGGGGTTGTTCGCCGAGCGTCGGGGTCAGCGCCGCGCCGACCCCGACGATGAGGGTGCCGATCGCCAGGCTCGCCATCGACAGCACCGCCAGGGTGCGCGGCGGTGACTCCGAGCGGTCGCGCAGCGGAAACCGCCGCGGGTGCCGCGTGACCATCGCGACCATGAGGGCGCCCATGACACCGGCTCCGAGGGCGGCCTCGGCGAGGGCGACGTCGGGGGAGCCGACCACCGCCCAGACCGTGGCGAGCACGGCGCCGAACGCGAGGAATAGCAGCGCCGAGGCGTTGCGGGTGCGGGCGAAGATCGCGGCGACCGCGAGCGTGACGAGCAGCCCGCCGAGGGCGATATGGACGGGGCTGACCGGCTCGTTCACGAGGGGCGGCCTTCGGAGGTCGCCTCGGCGTCGGAGTCGGCGAGGACCCCGGCCGCCAGGAGGCGGGCCCCGAGGGCCGAGGAGAACACGGCGAACAGCCACACGAGCGCGAGCTTGGCGGCGGTGGCGAGGGTGTCGGCCTGCAGCATGAGTCCGACGAGCAGGAGCCCGAGGCCAAGGTTGTCGGCCTTGGTCAGGGCGTGCAGGCGCGAGGCGAGGTCGCCGAACCGCCAGATGCCCACCGTGCCGGCGGTGAAGAACACGCAGCCCGCGGCGATGAAGACGGCGGCGAGGACGTCGAGCGCGATCACCGGTCGGCCCCGCGCTCGGAATCGGCGCTCGCGCCGGCGGCGTCGGGGTCGGCGTCGGCGTCGGCGTCAGCCCGACCGGCTCCGGCGCGGCGCGCGGCGGACCGGGCAGCGACGATGACGAGCGCCAGCGCCATGAGGGCCAGGGCGGCGTCGACGAGCCCGGACTGACGCAGCGCCTGCGAGGCGGCGGCGAGGATCGCGGCGCCCGCGGTGCCCGAGATGAGCACCCCGAGCAGCCAGGCGTCGGGCTCCCCCTCGCCGCGGGGGCCGCCGCTGCCGCGGGCGGCTCCGGCGACGGCGACCGCGAGATTGATCGCCAACACCACGATCGCCGCGGTCAACACGTAGGTCATCGATCTCCCGTCACGCTGAGTCCTGGGCGCACGGCCGGAACATGGTGGCAGATCTGCCGCGTCTGCGCGGGCGAATCTCCCACCGTCTGGTGCCGCCCCGGCTCCAGACGCTGGCCTGCCAGAGTCAGCCTGTCACGGCATCGGCGTGGCGGCGTTGTCGCCCTCGAGGCGCTCGCCGGTGGCCTTGGCCTTGACGAAGGAGACGAGCGAGGCGATGCGACCGCCGGGGCTGTCCCAGTACTCGGCGGAATCGGCGTCGACGTGCAGGAGCCCGACCTCCGGGTCGGTGGGGCCGTCGGTGAACCACGCCTCGACGAGGGGCCCCCAGAGCTCTTCGATGAGCGCTTCGTCGCGCACGATCTCGCCGCGCCCGGCCACCGAGATCCACGTGCCCTGCGAGGAGACGGCCACGTTGAGGCGCGGCTCGGCCTCGATCGCCCGGGCCTGGTCGGAGGTGCGACCGATGAAGAACCACAGGTCACCGTCGTCGGCGACCTTCTGGATGGCCATCGGCCGTGCCTGCAGCCCGCCGTCGGACCCGATCGTCGTGACCATCGCGAGGCGCTCGTCGCGGAGCAGCTCGACGACCTTGGCGGAGTCCTCGGAGTGGGGGGAGTGGGGCTGGTTCGGCTGCGGGGTGGGCTGGTCCACGATGCACCTCTGCTGTCGGCTGGTCGCTGCGGGCGCAGCCCCTCCACCCAAACATTTCGGCGCGCCTGCCGCGCGCCGAAATCTGTGCGTGACGGCGGTGCCGCCGGTCAGCTGAACCGGCGCTGCAGGGCCGTGATGCCCGCGGCGTACACGTCGTCGCGGAACACCGGGGTCATCTCGCTCTCGACGGAGGCGTCGGCGTCGTACTCGCCCCACCACTGCACGAACGTGTGGCCGGTGTCGGTGACCGGCGCCAGCCGCAACGTGGAGACGTAGCGACGCACGTCGAACGGGTTCTCGACGAACTCGTAGCTGAACGTCGTCGCCGCGTCGTCGAGGGTGACCAGCCGCTCGACGACCACGGCGCCGTTCGCCAACTCGAGCCGGCGCACCGCGCCGACCTGACCCTCCTCACCCTGAGTCAGACGGCTCTGCGCGATCGTCGGATGCCACTGCGGCAGGCCGTCGAACGGCCGGACCAGCTCCCACACGGCCTCGACCGAGACGGGAACGACTCCGCTGGCATAGGGCTTCGGCATGGTGTCCTCCACGTCGTCGGGGATCGGTGCTCGGGGCCTCGGTGCCACGGTGCCCGTGGTGCCCAGGGTGCCCGGGGTGCCCAGGAGTCCCTGCGAGCACCCGGCCTGTGTCACGACGCTAACAGCGACCCGCGCCCGCGCGGAACGACCAGGTGAAATTCGCCGGAAACACAGGTCGTATCACGGCGAAACGCCGGTTGTGTGCACTGGGTTGGCGTCGTACCGGCTCCCGGCTAGCGCCGGCTAGCAGCGAGGGGGCGTGCAGCGCCCGGCTCCCTTCTCCAGTGACGAGGTCAGCATGTCGACAGATGCGCGTACGGACGCGGCGAACGATCTCGCCGCCCAGAGTGGGAGCGGCGTCGACGAACGCCTGCCCGCCGCCAAGACCGCGACGTTCGCGATCCAGCACCTGCTCATCATGTACGGCGGCGCGGTCGCGGTGCCGCTGGCGTTCGGGGCCGCGATGGACCTGGACCAGGCGACGATCGCGATGCTCGTCAACGCCGACCTGCTGGTGTGCGGGGTCATCACGATCATCCAGAGCCTGGGCGTCGGGCGGATCCTCGGGGCGCGGCTGCCGATCATCGGCGGAGCCACGTTCATCCAGCTGGCGCCGCTGGTGGCGATCGGCCAGGAGTACGGGCTGCACGCCGTGTGGGGGTGCATGCTCGCCGGCGGCATCGTCGGCATGCTGCTGGCCTACCCGTTCTCGCTGGTGATCAGGTACTTCCCGCCGCTGGTCACCGGCTCCGTGCTGGTCGTCGTCGGGGTGTCACTGGTCAGCGTCGCCGGCGGGCTCATCGTCGGCAACAACCCGGAGCTGCCCACGTACGGGCAGCCGTCCCGGATCCTCGTCGGGGCCGTGGTCATGGCGGTGGCGCTGGCGTTCACGACGCTGATGCGCGGGTTCTGGGCGCAGGCGGGGCTGCTCGTCTCGATCGTCGTCGGCATCCTCGTCTCCTGGCCACTCGGGCTGCTGAACTTCAGCAGCGTGGGGCCGGCGCACTGGTTCGGGGTCGTGACGCCCTTCCACTTCGGCGCGCCGGCCTTTCCGATCGCGGGGGTCATCTCGTGCTCGATCGTCATGGCGGTGGTGTTCGCCGAGTCGCTGGCCAGCGTCATGGCGCTCGCGGAGATCACCGGCAAGCCGCTGACCCGGGGCGATATCGCGCGGGCCCTGGCCGCCGACGGACTGTCGGGCGTGCTCGGCGGCATCATGAACTCGTTCTACGACACGGTCTTCAACCAGAACGTTGGGGCGGTGCGCACGACCGGGGTGCACAGCCGCTACGTCACCGCCGTCTCCGGCGCGCTGCTCGTCGTCATGGGGTTCGTGCCGAAGATGGGCGCGATCGTCGCGTCGCTGCCCGGGCCGGTCGTCGGCGGCGCCGCGCTCGTGCTGTTCGGCACGATCGCCGTCGTCGGCATCCAGACCCTGCGCAAGGGCGGCCTGCACGACAGCGTCAACGCGACGATCGTCGCGACCGCCATCTCGCTCGGGCTGCTGCCGCGGTTCATGGAGGGCATGTTCGAACACTTCCCGGACTGGTCGGTGACGATCCTGTCCGACGGCATCGTGCTCGCCGCGATCACCGCGTTCGTGCTCAACCTCGTGTTCAACCACACCTCCCTGGCCACCCTGCCCCAGCGCGACGAGAGCGTGCGCCTGGCCCACCTGCGCTCCCGCCAGCACCCCTGACCCTGCAGCTCACGGTCGTGGCGGCGGGCCCGCGTAGGGTGCCGCTCATGAGCCGCACGATCCGTATCGCCCAGGACGAAGCCGCCGACGCGGTGCTGTCCACCGACGACTTCGCCCTGCTCCCTGGCATGCTGCTCGATCAACAATTTCCGATGGAACGGGCGTTCGCCGGGCCGGCGAAGATCCTTGAGCGGTTCGGCAGTCTCGACCCGCGCCGCATCGCCGAGGCGGAGCCGGAGGCCTTCGCCGACCTGTGCGCGACGCCGCCGGCGATCCACCGGTACGGCCGCTCGATGGCCGGGCGCATCCAGCAGCTCGCGCGGGTCGTCGTCGACGACTACGACGGGCGGCCTGCCGCGATCTGGGAGGGCGCGGGCTCGACGAAGGAGCTGCTGACGCGGCTCAAGAAGCTGCCCGGCTTCGGCGACCAGAAGGCACGGATCTTCGCGGCCCTGCTCGGCAAGCAGCTCGGCGTCACGCCCCCGGGCTGGCGCGAGGCCATCGGGCCCTACGCGGAGCACGGCTCGACGCGCTCGGTCGCCGACGTCGTCGACCCCGCCACTCTGGAGGCCGTGCGCGAGTTCAAGAAGGCCGCCAAGAGCCGCGCCAAGGGGTGAGTTCGACCTCCCGCGGCGCTCGTGAAACCCCTGCGGGTCTTGTCGGTGCCCGCAACTAGACTCGCCTGCCATGAGCAAGGTCCTGTCTGCCGTCGCCTGGCCGTACGCCAACGGCCCACGTCACATCGGCCACGTCGCCGGTTTCGGCGTGCCCTCCGACGTCTTCAGCCGGTACATGCGGATGGCCGGACACGACGTGCTCATGGTCAGTGGCACCGACGAGCACGGCACCCCGATCCTCGTGGCCGCCGACGCCGCCGGGGTCAAGCCGCAGGAGCTGGCCGACACCAACAACCGCATCATCGTCGAAGACCTCGTCGCCCTCGGGCTGTCCTACGACCTGTTCACCCGCACCACCACCCGCAACCACTACGCGGTCGTGCAGGAGCTGTTCCGGGTCGTGCACGCCAACGGCTACATGATCGAGCAGACCACCAGCGGCGCGATCAGCCCGTCCACGGGTCGCACCCTGCCCGACCGGTACATCGAGGGCACCTGCCCCATCTGCAAGTTCCCCGACGCCCGCGGCGACCAGTGCGACAACTGCGGCAACCAGCTCGACCCCACCGACCTCATCGACCCGCGCTCCAAGATCAACGGCGAGACACCCCAATTCGTCGAGAGCCAGCACTTCTTCCTCGACCTGCCCGCTTTGGCCGACGCGCTGGCCGAGTTCATCGCCGACCGGGAGGCCAGCGGCCTGTGGCGCCCCAACGTCATCCGCTTCTCCAAGGGCCTGCTGGCCGACATGAAGCCGCGCGCGATGACCCGCGACATCGACTGGGGCATTCCGATCCCGCTCGACGGGTGGCGCGAGCAACCGAGCAAGCGGCTGTACGTGTGGTTCGACGCGGTGATCGGCTACCTGTCCGCCTCCATCGAGTGGGCCCGCCGTCTCGGGGAGCCCGATCGCTGGCGCGAGTGGTGGAACGACCCCGAGGCCGTCTCCTACTACTTCCAGGGCAAGGACAACATCACCTTCCACTCCCAGATCTGGCCGGCCGAGCTGCTCGGCTACGCCGGAGCCGGTGACAAGGGCGGGCAGCCCGGGCAGTACGGCGTGCTCGACCTGCCCACCGAGGTGGTGGCCAGCGAATTCATGACGATGGAGGGCAAGCAGTTCTCCTCCAGCCGCGGCGTCGTCATCTACGTGCGCGACATGCTGAGCCGCTACCAGCCCGACGCGCTGCGCTACTTCATCTGCGCCGCGGGCCCCGAGAGCAGCGACTCCGACTTCACGTGGGCCGAGTTCGTGCAGCGCACCAACTCCGAGCTCGTCGCCGGCTGGGGAAACCTCGTCAACCGCACCGCGACCATGATCGCCAAGAACTTCGGGCAGATCCCGCAGCCGGGGCCGCTCGAGCCCGTCGACGAGGAGGTCCTCGCCGCGGTGCGCGGCGGCTTCGAGACGGTCGGCGGCCTCATCGGGCGGCACCGGCAGCGGGCCGGCATCGCCGAGGCCATGCGCCTGGTCGGCGAGACCAACGCCTACGTCTCGCGCACCGAGCCGTTCAAGCTCAAGGGCGACGACCAGCGGGAGCGTCTCGGCACGATCCTGCACACGCTCGCGCAGTGCGTGAGCGACCTCAACGTCATGCTCAGCCCGTTCCTGCCGCACAGTTCCAACGCGGTCGATGCGGTGCTCGGCGGCGACGGCACGCTGACGCCGATGCCGCGCCTGGAGGAGGTGCTCGACTTCGACGACGCCGTCGAGGGTCTGCCACAGGCCGTGCCGCAGGTGCGCACCTACCCCGTGATCACCGGCGACTACTCGGGCTTCGCGCCGTGGGCCTCTCGCCCGATCGTCGTGGGCACGCCGATCGCCAAGCCCAGGCCGGTCTTCACCAAGCTCGACCCGAGCGTCGTCGAGGAGGAGCTGGCGCGACTGGCTCCGCAGACGGAGGAGCAGTGAGCGGTCCAGCGGGGTGGCGGCGATGAGCGCGGAGGCCGGCGAGGGCGTCACCGGGCGAGCGACGCCGGCCCCGCCGCACCCGCTGCCGCTGCCGGTCGTCGACAATCACTGCCACCTCGACATGGGCCGCGATGGCGATCCGCCTCCCGACCTGGCGCGCACGTTGGCGCAGGCCGCGGCGGTGGGGGTCGACCGCGTCGTGCAGATCGGCTGCGAGTTGGAGGCGGCCGAATGGACCGCTCGGGTCGTCGACGAGCACCCCGAGCTGCTCGGCGGGGTCGCGCTGCACCCCAACGAGGCGCCGCGGCTGGCCGCCGCCGGCGCCCTCGACGAGGGCCTGACCCGCATCGAGGCCCTCGCCCGCCACCAGCGCATCCGCGTCGTCGGGGAGACCGGACTCGACTACTACCGCACCGGCCCCGAGGGCCGGCAGGCGCAGCTCGACTCGTTCCGGGCGCACATCGAGATCGCCAAGCGCCTCGACCGCACCCTGCAGATCCACGACCGCGACGCCCACGACGACGTGCTCGCGGTGCTCGCCGAGGTCGGCGCCCCCGAGCGCACCGTCATGCACTGCTTCTCCGGCGACATGGACATGGCCGGCGAGTGCGTGCGCCGCGGCTACCACCTGTCGTTCGCCGGCACCGTCACCTTCAAGAACGCCCGTGGGCTGCGCAACGCCCTGTCGGTGGTGCCCTTGGACCGGCTGCTCGTCGAGACCGACGCCCCCTACCTCACACCCTCGCCGCACCGCGGCGCGACCAACGCGCCCTACCTGGTGCCGCTCACGGTCCGAGTCATGGCCGGCGTGCTCAACGTGTCGGTGCCCACGCTGTGCGCGGCGCTGTCGGAGAACTCCGAACGCCTCTACGGGCCGTGGTGACCGGCTCCGAACCCGACGCGGGCGGCCCTGGCGATCTGCACGACTCGGGCGTCGAGCTGCTCGGGGCCGCCTCGATCCGCGAGCTGGCAGCCCGGCTCGATCTGCGGCCGACCAAGTCGTGGGGGCAGAACTTCGTCATCGACGCCAACACCGTGCGCCGCATCGTGCGCGCCTCCGGAGTCGGGCCCGGTGACGACGTCGTCGAGGTCGGCCCCGGCCTCGGCTCGCTGACGCTGCCGCTGCTGGAGGCCGCGCGCTCGGTGACGGCCGTCGAGGTCGACCCGGCGCTGGCGCAGCAGCTGCCGCGCACCGTGCGGACCCTCGCGCCGAGCCGGGCAGACCGTCTGCGGGTCGTTCAGGCCGACGCCCTGCGCGTCGAGGCGTTGCCGGTCGAGCCGACCGCGCTTGTGGCAAACCTGCCGTACAACGTGTCGGTGCCGGTGATCCTGTCGTTCCTGGCGCGCTTCGCGACGCTGCGCCGGGTGCTCGTCATGGTGCAGCTCGAGGTCGCCCAGCGGCTGGCCGCGAACCCGGGCAGCAAGGCGTACGGGGTGCCCAGCCTCAAGGCCGCCTGGTACGGCGATGTGCGGCTCGCCGGCACCGTGCCGCGCACCGTCTTCTGGCCCGTGCCCAACGTCGACTCCGGGCTTGTCGCGCTCGACCGGCACAACCCACCGGAGACGACCGCGCCGCGGGAGCGCGTGTTCGCCTGCGTCGACGCGGCCTTCGCCCAGCGCCGCAAGACCCTGCGAGCGGCCCTCGCGGGCTGGGCCGGCGGGGCCGACCGCGCGGAGGCCGCCCTGCTGGCCGCCGGCATCGACCCCCGCGCCCGCGGCGAGCAACTCGACATCGAGGCGTTCGCGGGCATCGCCGCCGCGGTGGACTGACGCACTCGCGCCCACCCGCGGGTGGGCCGCGGCCCGCAGATTAGGGTTGCGGCCATGACTTCTGCGGCCCGCGGTGGCGTCACAGTTCGTGTCCCCGCCAAGATCAACCTCGAGCTGATCATCGGGCCGCGCCGCGCCGACGGGTACCACGGGTTGTCGACGGTCTTCCACGCCGTCGGGCTGTACGACGACGTCACGGTCGTGCCGGCGCCGAGGTGGGGCGCCACGGTCTCCGGCCCGTACGCCGCGCTGGTGCCCGCCGGCGGCGACAACCTCGCTGTGCGGGCGGCCCGCCTGCTCGCCGAGCGGGCCGGGTCCGAGCGCGCCGCCGACGACGACGCCGACACCCACGCACTGGAACGTGACGAGACCGAGCGCGACCAGCGCGCGAACGGCGGCTGCGCCGTGCGGTCCGTGCCCACCGCCGAGTCACGACCGGTTCCGGACCCGCGGCCCGGGCCGGTGCACATCCACATCGCCAAGGAGATCCCGGTCGCGGCGGGCATGGCCGGGGGATCGGCCGACGCCGCCGCCACCCTCGTCGCGTGCGACGCGCTGTGGCGCCTGGGCAGCGACCGCGAGCTGCTCGACGAGCTCGCCGCCACGCTCGGCAGCGACATCAACTTCGCGCTGACCGGCGGCACCGCGATCGGCTCGGGCCGCGGCGAACGCGTCGCGCCGGTGCTCGGCCGCGGCCGCTACCACTGGGTTCTCGCCGTCTCGGAGACGGGCCTGTCGACCCCCGCGGTCTTCGCCGAGTGCGACCGGCTGCGCGAGGAGCGCGGCGAGACCGACATCCCCGACCCCGAACCGTCTCCGGCGATGATGGCGGCGCTGCGTTCGGGCGATCCCCGCGCGCTGGGGTCGGCGCTGCGCAACGACCTGCAGGAGGCGGCGCTGAGCCTGCGTCCGGAGCTCGCCGAGGTGCTCGAGGCCGGGCTGGAGTACGGCGCGCTCGGCGGCATCGTCTCCGGCTCCGGGCCGACGCTGGCGTTTCTCGTGGACGGGCCGGAAGGGGCGCTCGACCTCGCGGTGGCACTCACCGCCTCCGGGGTGGCCAGCGACGTCAAACGCGCGATCGGGCCCGCGCACGGCGCGCACGTGCTGCCGGCCGCGACGGCGGTCCGCTGACGTGGCACACCTGCTGGGGGCCGAGGGCCTGCATCTGGAGTATCCGACCCGCGTCGTCTTCGACGCGGTGACGCTCGGCATCGACGAGGGCATGCGCATCGGCATCGTCGGCCGCAACGGAGACGGCAAGTCGAGCCTGCTGCGCCTGCTCACCGGCCGGCAGGAGCCGGACGCCGGCCGTGTCACCCGCCGCAGCGGCCTGCGGGTGGGGGTGCTGGATCAGAGCGACGACCTTGACCCGGCCGCGACCGTCGGGGAGACGATCGTCGGCGACATCCCGGAGCACGAGTGGGCCGGTGACGCGCGGGTGCGTGACGTCATCGACGGACTCGTCGCCGACATCGACTGGACCGCCGCCGTCGGCACCCTCAGCGGCGGGCAGCGCCGCCGGGTCGCGCTGGCGGCGCTGCTCATCGGCGATTGGGACGTCATCGGTCTCGACGAGCCGACGAACCACCTCGACGTGGAGGGCATCGCCTGGCTCGCCGCGCACCTGCGGAACCGGTGGGCGCGCACGGCCGGGGCGTTGCTGGTCATCACGCACGACCGGTGGTTTCTCGACGAGGTGTGCACGACGACGTGGGAGGTGCACGACCGCATCGTCGAGCCGTTCGAGGGCGGGTACGCCGCGTACGTGCTGCAGCGCGTCGAGCGCGACCGGCAGGCGGCGACCATCGAGGCCAAGCGGCAGAACCTCATGCGCAAGGAGCTCGCGTGGCTGCGGCGCGGGCCGCCGGCGCGCACGAGCAAACCGAAGTTCCGGATCGACGCCGCGAACCAGCTCATCGCCGACGTGCCGCCGGCGCGCGACCGGGTCGAGTTGGCCCGGCTGGCCACGGCCCGGCTCGGCAAGGACGTCGTCGACCTCGAGGACGCGGGCGTGAGCTTCGGCGACCGGGAGGTGCTGCGCGACGTCACGTGGCGCATCGGGCCGGGGGAACGCGCCGGCATCCTCGGGGCGAACGGCGCCGGCAAGTCGACGCTGCTGGGCCTTGTCGCCGGAACCGTGACCCCGTCGGCGGGGCGCGTCAAGCGCGGCAAGACCGTACGCCTCGCCACGCTCGACCAGCAGTTCACCCAGCTCGACCAGATCGCACAGGATCGTGTGCGAGAGGTGCTGGCGCGGACCCGCACCACGTTTACCGTCGACGGCAAGGACATGACCCCGGCGCAGCTGCTCGAGCGGCTCGGGTTCTCGCGGGCGCACCTGTCGGCCCGGGTCGGGGAGCTCTCCGGCGGGCAACGGCGGCGCCTGCAGCTGCTGCTCGTGCTGCTCGACGAACCGAACGTGCTGATCCTCGATGAGCCGACCAACGACGTCGACACCGACATGCTCGCGGCGATGGAAGACCTGCTCGACTCCTGGCCGGGCACGCTGCTCGTCGTCTCGCACGACCGCTACCTGTTGGAGCGGGTCACCGACCAGCAGTACGCGATCCTGGGCGGCCGGCTGCGGCACGTGCCGGGCGGCGTCGAGGAGTACCTCGCGGTGCGCCGCGCCGAGGACCAGTCGCGAGCGGCGGGAGGCGGGCCGGCCGGCTCCGGGGCGGAGGCGTCATCCGCGCCGGCCCCCGAGCGTTCGGCCGCGCAGCGCCGCGCCGCGCAGCGGGAGCTGTCGGCGACCGAGCGGCGTATCGACCGGGTGACACAACAGATCGCGGCGCTGCACGAGCAGATGGCCGCGCACGACCAGAACGACTACGTGGGGCTCGGCCGGCTCACCGCGCAACTGACGCCGCTGGAGGCGGAGGTGACGCAGCTCGAGGAGCGCTGGCTCGAGCTGTCCGAGGAAGTGGACTGACTACTCCGTCCGGCCGCTCTGTAGCGCGGCGTCCAGCCAGGTGTCGATGACCTTGCGGGCGGGCTGGGCGAGGCGACGGCCCTTGCCGCCGGCCTCGGTGCGGATGCGATTGGGGTCGATGCCGGCCGTGGCCAGCTCGTGGGCGTGCCCGACGAGCCATCGTTCGATCTGCGTGTGATCGGCCTCGAGATGAAACTGCAGCCCGAGCACGCGCGGCCCGGCGCTGAAGGCCTGGTTCGGAAAACCGGGGGTCTCGGCGAGCCGGGAGGCGCCGGACGGAATCTCGAACTGGTCGCCGTGCCAATGCAGCACGTCGACCGCGTCGAGCGGGGCGAGCGCCGACCGGCGGCCTTCCCGGGTGAGGTGCACAGGCCCGTAGCCGATCTCGGTGCGCCCGGTGGGGGCGACCCGGGCGCCGAGGGCGTCGGCGATGAGTTGCGCGCCGAGGCAGATGCCGAGCGTCGGCCCGCCGGCCCGCAGGCGTGCCGCGATGGCCTTCTTCTCGGCGGCCAGAAACGGGTAGCGGTCGATGTCGTAGACGCCGATCGGACCGCCGAGAACGACGAGCAGGTCCGGGCCGAGCAGCGCGTCCGGGGTGATCGGGTCGATGCCGGCGTCGAGATAGCCGGTGGCGAGTCCGCGCTCGTGCAACAGGGGTGCCAGCAGGCCGAGATCCTCGAACGGCACGTGGCGGATGGCCAGGGCCCGACCCGACATCGCGCACCCCCCGGCCGCGTGCGCGACCTGGGGCGTCGGGGAGCCGGTGTCCATGAGCATCGCTGGGTCCTTCCGTCGGTGTCCGTCCCGTCGGTCTGCGTGCCGTCGGCGCGGGATTCCCGGGCCCGCCTCCGGTCCTCATCAACTGTCCTAGGAGACCCGACCGCGAAGGCCCGAAACGCGAATTTGCGCAAAAATGTGGCTCGATATCAGGTCTCGTCCAGCTTTCTCTCGGGATCGCGTCCCGCACGGGCGAACACGGTGGCAGCATGTGGCCACGGCCCGCGGCGCCCGGGCCTTTTCGGCTCTCTGCCAGGAGGCGAGCATGTCATCCGTCACCTCTCGCGACCCCCACCTCGTGCCGGACCCGGACTTGCCTCCGGTCGCGGTCGATCCGAGTGTGCTCGATGCGCACGACCGGTCGTGGCCCTTGTCGAAGATCATCATCTGGGGCGTCATTTCGCTGCTCGGCGGCCTGTCGTGGGTGATGCTGGCGCTCGTTCGCGGAGAGCACGTCAATGCGATCTGGTTCGTCTTCGCCTCCTTGTGCACGTACGCCATCGCCTACCGGTTCTACTCGAAGTACATCGAGAACAAGCTCACGCGCCCCAACGACCTGCGCGCCACCCCGGCCGAATACGCGGCCGACGGTAAGGACTTCGTGCGGACCGACCGGCGGGTGCTGTTCGGGCATCACTTCGCGGCGATCGCCGGAGCCGGGCCGCTCGTCGGCCCCATCCTCGCGGCGCAGATGGGGTACCTGCCCTCGACGATCTGGATCATCGTCGGCGTGATCTTCGCCGGAGCGGTGCAGGACTACATCGTGCTGTTCTACTCGATGCGCCGAGGCGGGCGGTCGATCGGTCAGATGGCCAAGGACGAGCTCGGGCCGATCGGGGGCGCGGCCGCGCTGCTGGCGACCTTGACGATCATGCTCATCATCATCGCGATCCTGTCGCTCGTCGTCGTCAACGCCCTGGGCGAGAGCCCCTGGGGCGTGTTCAGCGTCGGCATGACGATCCCGATCGCGCTGCTCATGGGCGTGTACATGCGGTTCGTGCGACCGGGCAAGGTTGGGGAGGTCTCGCTCATCGGGGTCACGCTGCTGCTCGCCTCGATCATCGGAGGCGGGTACGTCGCCGCCGACCCGACGCTGTCCGCGATCTTCACCCTCGACCGCGGCACGCTGGCGTGGGCTGTCATCGTGTACGGCTTCGTCGCGGCCGTGCTGCCGGTGTGGATTTTGCTGACTCCGCGCGACTACCTGTCGACGTTCATGAAGATCGGCACGATCGCGCTGCTGGCCATCGGCATCGTGGTGGTGCGCCCCGAGGTCACGGCGCCGGCCTTCTCCGAACTGGCCTTCCGCGACGACGGCCCGGTTTTCAGCGGTGCCCTCTTCCCGTTCCTGTTCGTGACGATCGCGTGCGGCGCCCTCTCGGGGTTCCACGCGACGATCGCCTCGGGCACCACGCCCAAGCTCGTCGAGAAGGAACGCCAGACTCGCATGATCGGCTACGGCGGCATGCTCGCCGAATCGTTCGTCGCGATGATGGCGCTGGTGTGCGCCTCGAGTATCGATCGCGGCCTCTACTTCGCGATGAACTCCTCGCCGGCGGCGACGCTCGGCACGGTCGAGGGAGCGGCGGCGTTCGTCAACAGCCTCGGACTGGCCGGTGTGTCGACGACTCCGGATGCGCTCTCATCGGTGGCCGCGGCGGTGGGGGAGCACTCCGTGGTCTCGCGCACCGGCGGCGCCCCGACGATGGCGATCGGGCTGGCGAACATCATGCACCAGTTCGTCGGCGGCCCGAACCTCATGGGCTTCTGGTACCACTTCGCGATCATGTTCGAGGCGTTGTTCATCCTCACCTCGGTCGACGCCGGCACCCGAGTGGCCCGGTTCATGTTCCAGGACACGCTGGGCAACGTGTGGCCGCGGTTCAAGGACCTTGATTGGGTGCCCGGCAAGTGGCTCGGCACCGGGGTCATGGTCGCGGGGTGGGGGTCGATTCTCATCCTCGGCGTGCACGACCCGCTCGGAGGCATCAACACGTTCTTCCCGTTGTTCGGCATCGCCAACCAGTTGCTGGCCGCCATCGCGCTCGCCGTGTGCCTGGCGATCGCCGCGCACACCGGACGGTTCCGGTACCTGTGGATCGTGTTCGTGCCGCTGGTGTTCGCGGCGGCGGTGACGATCACCGGCTCGTTCCAGAAGATCTTCAGTCCGAACCCCGCGATCGGCTACTGGGCCAACCACAACGCCTTCCGCGACGCGCTCGCGCAGGGGCGCACGCACCTGGGCACCGCGCAGGGCGTCCCGGCGATGGAAGCGGTCGTGCGCAACACGTTCGTCCAGGGATCGCTGTCAGTCCTGTTCGTCGTGCTGGCGATCATCGTCATCCTCTTCTCGCTCCTGCGCACGGCCCAGGCGTTCCGCACCCACCAGCGGGTGGACACGGAGGGCCCGACGCACGTGTCGCGGGTGTTCGCGCCGAGTGGGTTCATGGCCTCGGCGCCGGAGAAGGAGATCGAAGCGCGCTGGAAGCAGTACTTCGAGGAGCACCCGGACGCCCTGGCCGCGGAGCACAAGGTCGGTCACTGAGGGCTGGTCGCGACCCCGCCGTCCCCCGCGGCGGCGGGGTCAGGACTTCACGAGGCGCTGTACCGCCTTGGCGGCCTCAGCGATCTTCGCGTCGAGGTCGGCTTGCGCCCCCGGGCCCTGCGCCTGCGCGGCGTGGACGACGCAGTGCCGTAGGTGATCCTCGAGCAGCGCGAGGGCGACGTTCTCCAGCGCGCTGGTCAGCGCGCTGATCTGGGTGAGGATGTCGATGCAGTACTGGTCTTCGTCGATCATGCGGTGGATGCCGCGCGCCTGCCCCTCGATGCGTCGCACGCGCGCGAGGTACTTGTCCTTGTCGGACATGTATCCGTAGCCGTGCTCGGGGTGCTCGGGGTGCTCGGGGGGCTCGGGCTGGGCGGCCGGCGCGGATTCGGGCACGGCGCCGCGGTCGGGCTCGCTGCTCTGCGTCATCGGTCGATCCTTTCTGCTCGAGCGATCATATACCCCCTCCGGGTATAGTGGCGCGCGACTGCCCGCCCACTGGTTCAGCCTGGCAGGGTGAGCCCAGCGGTCAGCCCAGCACGGTCAGCCCGCGCGTGGCCGGTTGCCGATGGGTGTGCCGTCGGCTCTGCTCCACTGGACGTGGCCCTCGATCACAACCCCGACGAAGTCGTACCGGTGGACGACTGTGTGATGGTGCCGGCACAGCAGGGCGGTGTTGTGCCGGTCGGTGGGCCCGCCCATGAGCCAGCTGATCAGGTGGTGCCCGTCGCACCAGGCCGGAGGCATCGAGCACCCCGGGAACGTGCAGCCTCCGTCGCGCATCGCCAGATAGGTGGCCAATCCCGGTGAGATCAGCCGCTTCCCGCGCCCCAGGTCCAGCGGTTCGGAGCCGGTACCCAGGACGGCGGGGATGATCTGCGCGTCGCACGACAGCACCCGCACCTGAGAGGGCGTGAGCATGTGGCCGAAGGCGGTGGTGCCGCAGCCGTGGTTGTGGTCGGTGCGCACCCCTGTGCCGCCGGTGCGCTCGCGGTGCTTACGCACGAGGTCGGCGAACATCCCGGGAAGGGCCTCGGATTCGAGCCCGGCGACCAGGTCGGCGAGCTTGATGGTCACGACGACCTTGGCCTTGGCCCCGGTACCGGGAGTGGCCTTGTCCGGGACCGCGGCGTGGGCGGCCAGCGCGACGAGCGCGTCGGCGCGGCGTTCGCCCGCGGTGCGCAGGTCGGGCTCGGTGCGACCGGTGACCGCCGCGTCCAGGGCTTCGGCCTCAGCGTCGAATCTGCCAGCGTCGGCCGCACTAGTCGCATCGGTCGCGCCAGTCGCTCCACCCAGGCCGCCCGAGCTTGCCGTGCCGGCAGCGGGCGCCTCGTCCGTTCCGGTCGTGTCGGGCTTGGTGGGCCGCGGCTTGCTGAGCGCGTTGATCGCGGCAATCACCACAGCCGCCGACGCCGCGTCGAGCCGGACCCGGCCTTCGTACATCCCTGTCCGCGGATTCAAGGTCAGCTCGGTGAAGTCCCGCCGCTCGTAGCGGCGTTCGCGTTCCTCGTACTCGCCCTCGGTGCCGTACTGCCCGATGAGCTGCTCTTCCATCGCCGCAAGCTCGCGCCGGTTCACGCCGTGGGCGGCCAACCCGATGAGGGCGTCCATCACGCCGTCCCAGGACTTCACCGTGATCGAGCCCTGCAACCGCCGGTAGGTCGCGGCGAGCAGCTCGGCCGCCTCGACCGTCACCCGCCCGTCCAGAACGGCCTCGCGCAGCGGGGCCGCGTCCTGCCGGTCACAGATCCGGGCCAACACTCCCAACGCCCGGGCCCGACCCGGCGACACCGGCACCCCGGCCTCCACGTGAGACTGCTGCACCCACGCCGGCACCCGCGGGTGATCGGACTCCGCGATGACCCCGCGATCCTCGGCCTCAAGAACGACCGCCGCCTGGGCGGCACACGCCGCCGCCACCGCACCGGCCGCCGCCGCAGCCAGCTCCGGCAACTCATCAGAACCGATCCGCGACAACAGCCCCGGCAACCCCAACAACGCCGCGCGAGCCGTTCGCACCTGAGCCAGTAGCGCTTCCCCGACCGGCTGGGCCACCCCGCCTCCCGACATGTCGACGTCGCCGGTCGGTGCCGCAGCACCGTCGGAGACGTCGAGGTCAGGGGTGAAGTTCATGCACGCAGGATATCGAACATACGTTTGTTTCACAGTCGTTACTATTCGTGAAAAATGCAGTGCGACAGGGAGATTCAAACTGAGTTCGGAACCACGCGAATTCGTCTGGAACTAAAGCGAACTCACCGAGAGCTGGGGGTGTGAGTTGGGTCACATCCGCGTAGCCTCAGCGCCCGTCGGGCTCCAGGGGCGCGAGCAACAGCCGCAGCGAGTCGGCGAGGGCGGTGCGATCGGCCTCCGGCAGCTGCGCCAACAGGTCGTGTTCGCGCGCGAGCAGGTCGCTCATCGCGGCATCGACCGACCGCGCCCCGGCGTCGGTGAGGCGCACGCGCACGCCGCGGCGGTCGGAGGCGTCGCGATGACGTTCGACCAGACCACGCCGCTCGAGGCGGTCGATGCGGTTGGTCATCGTGCCGCTGGTCGACAGCGTCTGCTGCACGAGCGTGCCGGGGGACAACTCGTAGGGAGCTCCGGCCCGGCGTAGCGCCGACATCACATCGAATTCCCACACCTCCAGCCCGTGGCCGGAGAAGGCCTCCTTGCGGGCGCGGTCGAGATGGCGGGCGAAGCGGCTGATCCGCGAGAGCACGTGCAGCGGCTCGACCGGGAGCTGTGGGGCCTCACGACGCCAGGCCTCGACGATGCGGTCCACCTCGTCGTGCGCGATGCCGTCGTCCATGCTCCGAGACTAGGCGACCGGGATGCTCGACATCGAAATATCCGGCGTGCGCGACACCCGGCCTCCGGACGACCGGACCGTCAGCGGCCTTGAGCCCGAAGGTCGGCCTCGATGGCGGCCGCGGTCTGCCGCAGCGGTTCGAGCAACTGCTCGACCGACTCCCCGTGGGGGGTCAGCACGCTCGTCGACACGTTGATCGCGGCGACGACCCGCCCGGCGCCGTCGTGCAGGGGCGCGGCGATGGACCGCAGCCCGAGTTCGAGCTCCTGGTCGACGACCGCGTAGCCGCGCTCACCGATGACCCCCAGCTCCTCCCGCAGCCGCTCGGGGTCGGTGACGGTCGACGGTGTGATCGGCACAAGGGTGACCCGATCGAGGTAGTCGCGCAGCTGCTCCGGCGTGAATCCCGCGAGCAACACCCGTCCCATCGAGGTGGCGTACGCGGGAAAGCGGGTGCCGACGCGGATCGACACCGCCATGATCCGTCGCGTCGCCTGCCGAGCGACGTAGACGATGTCGTCTCCGTCGAGCACCGCCACCGAGGTGGACTCCTGGAGTCGGGCCGACAGCCGCTGCAGGTGCGGCTGAGCGACGTCGGGCAGCGACTGGCTCGACAGGTAGGCGAATCCCAGCCGCATGACCTGCGGGGTGAGGGAGAAGTCGCGGCCGTCGCTGCGCACGTAGCCCAGGTGTTCGAGCGTGAGCAGGAATCGGCGGGCCGCGGCGCGGGACAGCTCGGTGCGCCGCGCGACCTCCGACAGGGTCATCGACGGGTGCTCGGCGTCGAAAGCGGCGATGACCGCCAGCCCGCGAGCGAGCGACTGCACATAGCCCCCGTCGTCCGGTGCGTGCGCATCCGCGTCACCGGCCACCCCCGCCAGCCCTGTCGCCGCGGAGGTGCCGGTGTCGCGACTGCGCACGGTCATGACACCGGCTCCAGCTCCATGCCCATGCGTTCGCTCAGTTGCTGCATCCCCACACCGTATGTCTCCCGCACCCGCACGACGCCGTCGCCGATCACGAAGACCGCGTCGGGCGTGTACACCCTGGTGACACAGTCGATTCCGGTGGCGGGGTAGGTGAGCTCGGGCACGATCTTGCAGGTGCCGTCCCTGGCGAACAGCGTCATCATCACCCAGGTCTCCTTCGCGCCGATGGCCAGATCCATCGCGCCGCCGACGGCGGGAATCGCGTCCGGCGCGCCCGTCGACCAGTTCGCCAGGTCGCCGCCGACCGAGACCTGGAAGGCACCGAGCACGCAGACGTCGAGGTGACCGCCGCGCATCATCGCGAAGGAGTCGGCGTGGTGGAAGTACGCGGCGCCGGGCAGTTCGGTGACGGGCACCTTGCCGGCGTTGATGAGGTCGGCGTCGACGTCGTCGCCATGGGCCTGCGCGCCCATACCGAGCATGCCGTTCTCGGTGTGCAGGGTGACGTGCTGCTCGGGCCGCAGGTAGTTGGAGACCGAGGTCGGTTGCCCGATACCGAGATTGACGAATGAGCCGGCGCGGATGTCGCCGGCGACGAGGCGGGCCAGCCCCTGCTTGTCCAACGTGGTGGTCATGGCGTCCTCCTCAGGCGCTCAACGGGGTGGCCGGGTTCGGGATCTCGACGACCGTGTCGACGTAGATGCCTGGGGTCACGACGATTTCGGGATCGATGCCGCCGGCGTCGACGACCTCGCTGACCTGCACGACGGAATGGTCCGCGGCCGCGCACATGATCGGGCCGAAGTTGCGGGCCGTTTTGCGGTACACGAGATTTCCCACGCGATCCGCCCGCAGCGCCTTGACCAGCGCCACGTCGGCCGTCAGCGGCGCCTCGAGCACGTAGCCGCGGCCGTCGATGACACGGGTCTCCTTGCCCTCCGCGAGCTGCGTGCCGTAGCCGGTGGGCGTGAAGAAGCCGCCGATCCCGGCGCCGCCGGCGCGGATCCGCTCGGCGAGCGTGCCCTGCGGCACGAGTTCGAGCTCGAGTGTGCCTGCGCGGTAAGCGGCGTCGAAGTGGTGGCTGTCGCGTTGGCGCGGAAAGCTGCAGATCATCTTCGCGACCTTGCCGGCGGCGATGAGGGCCGCCAGCCCGGTGTCGCCGTTGCCCGCGTTGTTGTTGATCACCGTGAGGTTGCCGACGCCCCGCTCGATGAGCGCCTCGATGAGTTCGACGGGCTGGCCGGCGGTGCCGAAACCACCGATGAGCACGGTGTCACCGTCGTCGACGCAGGCCACGGCCTCCGCGGCGGTGGGAGCGAATGTGGTTGTCACGCTGTCTCCTTCGAAGGGGTCGCGGGGGAGGTGACGTTTTCGAGCACGACGGCCAGACCCTGGCCGACGCCGATGCAGATGGCCGCGACGCCCCAGCGGCCGCCCTCGGCCTGCAGGCGCCGGGCGAGGGTGCCCAGGATGCGGGCGCCGGAGGCGCCGAGCGGGTGTCCGATCGCCACGGCCCCGCCCCAGGCGTTGACCCGCTGCGGGTCGACGTCCCAGGCGTCCAGACAGGCCAGGGACTGCGCGGCGAAGGCCTCGTTGAGCTCGACGGCGTCGACGTCGCCCCAGTCGATGCCGGCGCGGGACAGGGCCAGGTTCGCGGCCTCGACGGGTGCGTATCCGAAGTACTGCGGCTCGTTGGCCGCCGCGGCGCGCCCCGCGATCCGGGCGAGCGGCGCCGCGCCGAGCCGCTCCCCGCCGCGCTCGCTACCGAGCCACACCGCGGACGCACCGTCGGACAGCGGCGAGGAGTTGCCGGCGGTCACGGTGCCGCCCTCCGCGCGGAAGACCGGCTTCAGACCGGCCAGCGACTCCGGGGTGCTGTCGGGGCGGATGCCCTCGTCGCGGGTCAGCGGCTCGCCCTTGCGCGGCGCGGGACCGGGCACGACGAGGTCGGCGTAGCGCCCCTCGTCCCAGGCGGCGGCGGCGAGCCGGTGTGAGCGGGCGGCGAACTCGTCCTGGCGTTCGCGGTCGACGTCGTACTTCTCACGCAGCTGTTCGGTGGCCTCGCCGAGGGAGACGGTCCACGGCGACGGCATCGCCGGGTTCACCAGGCGCCACCCCAGGGCGGTGTTCGCGGCCTCGAGGTTGCCTGCGGGGTACGGCCGCTCGGTCTTCGGCAGCACCCACGGGGCGCGGCTCATCGACTCCACACCGCCGACGAGCACGACGTCGGCGTCCCCGGTCGCGATCTGGCGGGACGCGATCATCGCGGCGTCGAGGCTCGAGCCGCAGAGCCGGTTGACGGTCGTGCCGGGAATGGTCACCGGCAGCTCGGCGAGCAAGGTGGCCATGCGGGCCACGTTGCGGTTCTCCTCGCCGGCGCCGTTCGCGTTGCCGAAGACGACCTCGTCGATCTCGGCCGGGTCGAGGCCGGGCATGCGGCGCACGCTCTCGCGCACGATGTGGGCGGCCAGGTCGTCGGGACGGATACCGGCGAGGGCACCGCCGAACTTGCCGAACGGGGTGCGGACGGCGTCGTACAGGTACGCCTCGTGTGCCTGGGTCATCGGTTCTCCTCGCTGTGCGGGTCGACGTGCCGGTCGGCATGCGGGTCCGCGTCGGCGTTCGTCGACGAGTCCTCTTCGGCCAGCACGCGGCTCGCGATCTTGAACGCCGTGTTGGCGTGGGGCACGGAACAGTAGATGGCGCTCTGCAGCAGCACCTCGACGATCTGCTCACGGGTCATGCCGTTGCGCCGGGCGGCGCGCACGTGCATCGCGAGCTCGTCGTGGTGACCGCCGGCGACCATCGCGGTGAGGGTGATCGCGCTGCGGGTCACCCGGTCGAGTCCGGGGCGGGTCCAGATCGCGCCCCACGCGTATCGGGTGATGAATTCCTGGAAGTCGCGGGTGATCTCGTCGATCGAGGCGTTGGCCTTGTCGACGTGTTCGGCGCCGAGCACCTCCCGGCGCACCGCCATGCCGGCGTCGTAGAGCTGCGCGAGCGTGGCCTGCGGAACGGCCGCGCCGCTGCCGTCGAGCGCGCCGCCGCCGACCGCGCCCCGATCGTCGGGACCGCCGAGATCGCTCAGCCCGAGCATCCCGGCCAGCGCCGCCGCGGTGAACGCGGGGTCTTCGGCGGGCGCGAGGTGCGCCACCCCGGAGGCGGTGAGCCGGCGCCCGGAGCGCACCCCGCGGGCGACCTGCTCGGCCAGGGCCGGCGGCGCGACCGCGTCGAGTTCACCGGCGATCGCCAGCACGGGGTCGCCGATGCCGCCGAGTCGCGCGGTGACGTCGTGGCCGGCCAGCGCCTCGCAGCAGCGGGCGTACGACTCGTCGTCGGTGCGCGACAGGCTGCCCAACAGCCTCCCGCCGAGAGTGGCCTCGCGCTCGAGCCAGCCGGGCGCGAACCACCGACCCGCGGAGGCGGTGACCAGGCTCGACGTGCCCTGGGCCCGGACCGCCGCGGCTCGTTCGGCCCAGCTCGCCGGCGTGCCGAGCGCGGCGCCGGAACAGATGACGGCGATGCCGTCGAACAGCCCAGGGTGGCGCAGTCCGAGTTCGAGCCCGGTGGCGCCGCCGAGGGAGTCGCCCGCGTAGTAGCGGCCGGCAGGGGCCGGCACGTCGCGGGCGAGCGCCGCGACGGCGTCGGCGAGGTCGGTGACGGCGAACGCCCCCTCGGCCCGGGGCGAGCGGCCGTGCCCGGGCAGGTCCCAGGCGATGAGGTGCACGCGGTCGGCCAGCAGCGGCACGACCCGCTCCCACAGGGTCTCGGCGTCGGTGCCGAGGGAGGCGCCGAGCAGCAGCACCGGCTTGGGCGGTACACCCGGCGGGGCGGGCTCGGACAACTGGGTGGCGGTCAGCACCGGCAGCGGGGTTGCGGTCATCGGTCCTTCCTCGGGCATGGCTCACGCGGGGCGCGTGGCGGGTGGTCGGGTGCGGCTCGGCGAGCTGATCGCCGTCGCCGTCAGGAGAGCGTGGTGCGGCCGGCGTGGCGGCGGACGAGTTCGTCGACGAGCTCGCCTGCCTCGCCGAGGTATCCGGCTGGGTCGAGGTCTGGGTCGAGGTCTGGTTGGGAACGTTCGGACGCCGCCCCTGAGCCTGCCCCGGAAGCTGGCTCCGAGGCCGAATCGGAGACCGCCTTCGAGAGCGCGGCGCGCTCGGCGAGCACGTCCGGAAGCGAATGGTCGAGGTTGCGGCGCAGCGCGTCGACATCGACGCGCAGGCCGCCGGTCAGCTCCTGCAGGAGCGCGGCGACACCGCCGGTCAGGCGCAACAGCTCACGAAGCGCCGGCCATTCGGCGTGCCACGCACCGTCGGGCCGCTCGTCGGCGGCCTGGCCCGCGGCGGTCGCCACGGTGGCGAGCAGCCCCGGGGCGCTCATCGCCGCGCTGCGGATCGTCACCGACAGCACCGGGTTGTGCTTGTGCGGCATCGCGGAGGAGCCGCCGCGGCCGGGCGCCACCGGCTCCGCGAGTTCGCCGATCTCGTTGCGGGAGCCGGTGACGACGTCGGTCGCCAGGGTGCCGGCCGCGGCCACGACGGCGCTCAGCGCCGACGCGAGCCGCAGCACCGGGCCCCGAGTCGTGTGCCAGCCGGGGGCGGCGACCAGGCTGAGGCGGT
>NZ_BCNQ01000033.1 GCF_001515525.1 Piscicoccus intestinalis NBRC 104926
GCGGCGGGCCGGATCGGTCAGCAGCGCCTGCAGCGCGTCCCGCAGCGCGGCGGCGTCGGCGGGCGGCACGAGCTGGGCGCACGAGCCGTCCTCGCCGAGCACCTCGGGCAGGGCACCGGCCCGGCTCGCGACGACCGGGGTGCCGCACGCCAGGGCCTCGACGGCCGGCAGCGAGAACCCCTCGTACCGCGACGGCACGCACGCCACCTGCGCCGACGCGACGAGATCGGCGAGTTCGGCGTCGCTGATGCCGGCGACGAAACGCACTCGGTCGCCGAGCCGCAGCTGCGCCAGCAGGCGCCGGGTGCGCGGGCCGGGCGTCGCGACGAGCACGAGTTCGCGCACCGCGGGGGTCTGCGCGACGGCGGCCAGCAGGGTGTCGACGCCCTTGAGCGGGGTGTCGGCGCTGGCCATCGCGACGACGCGCCCCTCGACGCGGGCCCGCTCGCGCGGCGCGAAGACCGTGGTGTCGACCCCGAGCGGCACCACGCTGACCGCCTCCGGGCGCACGCGGAAGTCGGTGGCGATGTCGCGCGCCGAACTCACGGAGACGGTGAGCACCCGCTGCAGCCGGCGCGCCACCCGCCCCTGCATGCGCACGAAGCCGTACCAGCGGCGCAGGCTCAGGCGGCGCCAGCCGCGGGCCGCGGCCAGGTCGGTGCGCAGGTCGCGGCTGATCGGGTGGTGGATCGTCGTGACCATCGGCCAGCGGCGCTGCACGTCGAGGAGCCCGTACCCCAGCGTCTGGTTATCGTGCACGATGTCGAAGCGCTCCCCGGCGCGGTCGAGCTCGCGCAGCAGGCGGGCCACGCGCAGGCTGAACGTCAGCGGCTCGCCGAAGCCGCCGGTGAACATCGTTGCGACCTCGAGCACGTCGATGCCGTCGCGGTACTCGCGCGGCCGCGGCACCCGGAACGGGTCGGGTTCGCGATACAGGTCGAGGCTGGGCACCTTCCGCAGCCGCACGCCGTCGCCGAGCCGGTCGAGTTCGGGGTACGGCTGCCCGGAGAAGACCGTGACGTCGTGGCCGAGCGCGGCCAGCTCGCGGGAGAGGTGGCGCACGTAGATGCCCTGGCCGCCGGAGTGCGGCTTGCTGCGGTACGACAACAGCGCGATGCGCAGAGGGCGTTGCTCGCCTCCACCCATGAGCACCGGCGGCCCCCGATCCGCAAGGGCGCGAGCCGACAGCGGCCGGCGCCTGATTCAGTCCTGTTCACCTGACGCTCCAGTATCCGTCACGGCCGGTACGCCCTCGCACAGGCCCCGATTCGGCCCGTCGCGAAGGCCCCCGACCCGGCTCGGGGCCAGAGCGCCGCCCCGGCCGTCGCCGGGGCCAGAAGACGGTGGGAGATTCCGCCGCGCAGTCGCGGCAGATCTACCACTGTCTTCGGCCGGTCTCGAGCGCGGCCGCGGCACGGGCGTATTTGGCGGTCAGCCGCTCCCTGGTCGCGGCGTCGAGCCGGGCCAATCGAGCCGGGTCGGTGTTGTCGGCGAGGTCGGCGCGCTTGACGCGCACCGCGATCGGGTCGGCCCGCACCGCGGCGTAGTAGTCGTCGAGATCCTGGCCGGGGAGCCGGGTCAACGCCCGCACGGCGGCCACGACCGGCGCCGGGAAACTCGCGGCGAGCTCGGCGGCCTCGATCGGGGTGTCCTCCAGCACGTCGTGCAACCACGCGGCCGCCACCGCGGCGCCGTCACCCCCGTCGCCGGCCACGCGCCGCGCCACTCGAGCCGGGTGCTCGACGTACGCCGCGCCCGCCTTGTCGACCTGCCCGGCGTGCGCACGTTCGGCGAGTTCGCGGGCGCGCCGCACCAGGTCCGCCTCGCTGTTCATGGTCACCGATTTTCTCGCCCGCGGACGCGAACCGGCCCCCCAACCCGTGGGGCGGGGGGCCGGGCGCGTCGGATCAGAAGCCGCCGAACGCGGTGCCCAGCGCGATGACGACGATGAGCGCCAGCACGGGGACCGCCACGGCGACGACGCCGATGTCCTTGTACGACTGCCGGTGGGTCAACCCGCAGATCGCGAGCAGCGTGACCACCGCGCCGTTGTGCGGCAGCGCGTCGAAGCCGCCGGAGGAGATCGCGGTGACCCGGTGCATGAGCTCGAGGCTGATGCCCTGCAGCTCGGCCTGCTGCCGGAACGTCTCGCCGAGCGCCTCGAGCGCGATCGACATACCGCCGGACGCCGAGCCCGTGATACCGGCGAGCACGTTGACCGCGACCGCGAGGTTGATCAGCGGGTTACCGGAGATGCCGAGCACCGCGTCGCGGATCATCATGAACGCCGGCAGCGAGGCGATGACCGCGCCGTAGCCGACCTCGCTGGCGGTGTTGAAGATCGGCAACAGCGAGCCCATCGTGCCCTTGTTGATCGAGTCCTTGGTGCTCTTCAGGCGCTTGAGGTTGAGCAGGATGACGAGCACGCAGGCGAGGACGAGCGAGACGATGATCGCCCAGATACCGGAGACCGCGCTCAGCCGCACGCCGCCGTACTCCTCCTGCGCGAGGTAGCTGGTGTCCAGCGACGGGATGATCCAGCGCACGAGGGCGAAGTTCACCGTGATGACGACGAGGATCGGCAGCAGGGCGAAAAGGAACGGTGCCCTCGGCAGGTCGGTGGCCGGCGCGCCGTCGACCTTGACGTCGGACTCCCGCTCGGGCTCGGCCTCCGCGGTGCCGCCGTGGCCCCCGGCGCCCCGCACGGGGGCGTCGCCCTTGCGCGGCCGCATGAGCGGGCCGTCGTCGTAGCCCTCGCCGGCCGCGTGCGCGCGGCGCTGGACCCACAGCAGCCAGGCCATGCCGCCGACGAACATGATGATGCCCGCGATGATGCCCAGTCCCGGGGCGGCGAACGCGTTGGTGCCGAAGAACGGGTTGGGGATGGCGTTCTGGATCGCCGGGGTGCCGGGCAGCGCCGTCATCGTGAACGTGAACGAACCGAGGGCGATGGCGCCGGGGATGAGGCGCTTGGGCACGCCCGCCTCCCGGAACAGGGCCGCGGCGATCGGGAACACCGCGAACGCCACGACGAACAGCGAGACCCCGCCGTAGGTCAGGATCGCGCAGGCCAGCACGATCGCGAGGATCGCGTGGCGGCCGCCGATCCGGTCGACGATCGCGTGGGCGATGGCCCGCGCCGATCCCGAGTCGTCCATGAGCTTGCCGAAGATCGCGCCGAGCATGAACAGCGGGAAGTACGTGACCACGTACTTGCCGAGCGCCGGCATGAACACCTGCGTGTAGGTGGCCAGCAGGGGCCCGGCGGCGAACAGCGTCGCGAACAACGCGCAGAGCGGAGCCAGCACCAGCACATTGACTCCGCGGTAGGCGAAGAAGATGAGCAGTACCAGCGACAGGATGATGCCGATGAGGCCGAGCATTCTGTCTCCTTAGAAGGGAGTGACGCGTGGCGTCCTTGTCTCACGTCCGGTGCCGTCGATCCGGCGGCGCCGTCGCGACAAGGTAGCCCGCGCCCGCCCCGCCCACCACACACCTTGCTGCCTCGTAGCGCAACCGTGATCCGCGCTCGCCCCGCTGCCCGGGTCGGCTGCGTTCGGCGGCCCGGCCCGGTCGGCGTGGTGTTGCCGACACCCACACCGCCATCGAGAATGGCCGCGGGGGTGGGGCAGATGAACAAGAACATGCTGCGGTACGCGGCGGTCGCGGCCGGTTTCGTGGCGTCCGCGCCGGCGATGGCCGCGGGGTTGCGGTGGCTGGTCACCGGCGCGCCGCCGCCCTGGGTCGAGCAGATCGACCGCCGCCGCTCCGCCCCCGCCGCCGGCACCGACTCCATGCCGCAGGTGCTGCACGAACTGGAGTTGGCGCGGCTGGCCGACGAGGTGCAGCGGGTGCGAGCGCAGGACCGGCCCGGTCGGCGCCTGCAGGTGCGCGCCACCACCGCCGCCTACGACGACGCCCTCGTGCAGGCCTGCCGGGCCCTGGGCCTGGAGTCGCCGGCCGGTACGCCGCCGCTGTCCGACGCGCAGCGCTACGAGGTCGAGACCGCGCTCATGGCGGCGGGCGTGCAGTGGTGAGGCCCGGTTCGTGACCGCCTCGGGCGTCGGGTTGTCGCCTCAGCCCGCGGGCGGCTCGTCGTCGATGTAGAGACAGAAAGGGTGACCTTCGGGGTCGAGCAGCACCCGCACGTCCTCCTGCGGTTGATGCGCGGCGAGCCGGGCGCCCAGCTCGAGCGCGTCGGCGACCGCCGCCTCCAGGTCGGTGACGCCGAGGTCGAGATGCAGTTGCTGCGTGGGCGATCCGGGCTCGGAGGGCCAGGTGGGCGGTTCGTGGTGCGGGTCGAACTGGAACGCGAGGTTGGCCGGGTGCCCGGGCATCGCGATCGTCACCCACGTCGGATCCTCGCTGCTGATCGGCCAGCCGAGCAGCCGCGAGTAGAAACCGGCCAGCGCCCGCGGGTCGCGGGCGTCGAGCGCGATGCCGAGCCAGCCGGACAGGCTCCTGATTCCGGTCATGGGTCGAGGGTGGCACGGCGGGCTACCGTGACTGCACCACACGTGTCAGGAGGCGGTCATGCGGTTCGCCACGCGCATGGAGCGGGTGCAGCCCTCGGCGATCCGAGAACTGCTGCGACTGGGGGACGACCCGACGATCACCTCGTTCGGCGGCGGCTACCCGGACCCGGCGACGTTTCCGGTGACCGCGCTGCGGGAGGCCTACGAGCAGGTGCTGACGACCTCGGCCCGCACCGCGCTGCAGTACACGGCGACCGTCGGGCTGCCGCAGCTGCGGGCCCAGGTCGCGGCCCGGCTCACCGCCGACGGCGCCCCCACCGGCTCCGACGACGTGCTCATCCTGCAGGGGGCGCAGCAGGGCCTGGACTTCGTCGCCAAGCTGCTGCTCGACCCGGGTGACCTCGTCGTCACCGACAACCCGACGTTCCTCGGCGCGCTCATCGCGTTCAACCCGTACGAGCCGAGCTACCTCGGCGTGCCCGGTGACGACGAGGGCATGGACACCGCGGCGCTGGAGTCCGAGCTGTCCCGCGGCGCCCGGCCCCGGTTCGTCTACGTCGTCCCGGATTTCGCGAACCCGACCGGCACGACGATGAGCCTGGCCCGGCGCCGCCACCTGCTCGAGCTCGCGGCGCGGTACGACTTCCTCGTGCTGGAGGACACCCCGTATCGGGCGCTGCGCTTCGCCGGGGAGCCGGTGCCCACGCTGCGCGCCCTCGATACGGCCGGGCGGGTCGTGCACCTGGGCAGTTTCAGCAAGATCCTCGCGCCCGGGCTTCGGCTCGGCTGGGTCGCCGCCGCGCCCGAGCTGCTCGAACCTTTGGGTCTGCTCAAGCTCGCCGCCGACACCCAGACCGCGACGCTGAGCATGAGCGTCACCGCCCGGCTGCTGACCGACTTCGACCTCGACGAGCACATCGCGGAGATCCGCGAACGCTACGGACACAAGCGGGATCTCATGGTCAAGACGATGCGCGAGACCTTCCCCGGCGAGGTGAGCTTCACCGAGCCCGACGGGGGCCTGTTCACGTGGGTCACCTTCCCGGAGGGGTTCGACGCCGCCGACTTCATGGCGCGCGTCGCCCTCCCGCAGGCCCGCGTCGCTTACGTGCCGGGCGCGACGTTCTACCCCGTGCGCCAGGAGGCCAACCACGCCCGGTTCAGCTACTCCGGGGTGGCCGACGACGTCATGGTCGACGCGGTGGGACGGCTCGGCGAGCTGCTCGGCGCCGAGTTGTCCCGGCGCTGATCCTCGCGCGGACGCACCCCGACGTAGACGCCGGCGATCCGGTAGCGCAGCGGCTCGGCCTCGTACTCCTCGAGCGCGTGCGCGACCCAGCCCGCCGTCCGGGCGAGCATGAAGACGAGCGCGCCCGCCTCCGCGCGCCAGCCGAGCACGTGGGCGAGGGTGCCGAGCCACAGGTCGCTGTTGCCGAAGGTCTGCGCCCACGGTTCGATCGCCTCGGTGAGCCGGTCCGTCGCCAGCACCGCGGGATGCTCGGGGGCGTAGGCGCGCAGCAGGCGGGCCAGGCACTGCGCGCGCGGATCGCGTTCGCGATACATCTGATGCCCGAAACCGGTTGGTGCCGAGCCTGATTCGACGATGTGCGCGATGCATGCGTCGGGTGAGTCGATGGCTTCGGCGACGATCCGGTAGGTCGCCCGCGGGCTGCTGCCGTGCATCGGGCTGTCCATCGCGCCGAGCGCGGCCCCGACGACCGCGTAGGGGTGCGCGCGGGTGCTCGCCGCCACCCGCGCCGCCCGCGTCGACATCGCCAGGTCGTGATCGGCCATGAGCACGAGCACCGCGTCGAGCAGCGCCTCCGCCTGCGGGGTCGCCGGGCCGCCGAGGGCACGTACGAGCCGCCCCGCCAGGGAGCCGGTGTGGCCCGGCCGGTCGGTGTCCGTGCCTCGCGGCTGGTTGGCGTCGGTGTGGCCCGGCCGGCCGGTGTCGGTGCTTCGAGGCCGGTCGACGCGGGTGCGGTCCGGCGGGTCGGCGTCGGCCGAGGCTCGCAGCGCGAGCGCGTCGACCGCGGCGCCGAGAATCCGGGCGCCCGCGCCGACGACTGCCTCGGGGCGCAGGTCGCCGCGCATCGCGTCGTTGGCGCCGAGCAGGTCGACGCTCACCTTGAGGAGGTCGATGGCGCGCGCCCGCGCGGGCATGGCCGACACCGCGGCGGCTACCAAGGGGGCGTCGGCGGGGCGCGCCCGCAGCTCGACCGGCTCCCCGACGCCCCACAGCAGGCCGCACACCTCCTCGTAGGAGACCTCGTCGGCGACGAGACGCTGCACCTCGCGGCCGCGGTAGGAGAGGGTGTCGTCCGCGCCGATGAGGGTGATCTGCGTGTGGATGCGTTCGCCCCCGCCCGCCGCGCGCGGGGTGCGGCCGCGCGAATGCAGTTCTTCGATCTGCGCGAGCGGAAAGTAGCTGCCCCGATGGCCGGCGATCGTGGTGCGCCGTAACAGGCCCCGGCTCACGTACGCGTACACCGTCTGGGTTCGTACCCCCAGGTAGGAGGCGGTCTGCGCGGTCGTCAGGTGGTCTCGCCCGTCGATGACCACCGGCTCCAGGCGGCCTCGTCGCCCCGCTCGCATCGCGCCTCCGCTCCCTGCCGGTCAACCCCGATGTTGACTAGATCAACGTTGACAATAGCGCGCGGGCAGGACGAACGTGTGCCGCAACGGCGGCCGGACCGAGCCGCCGACCGACAGGAGGGTTGCGTCATGACCGCATCCACCAGCACCCCGCCGATCACCTCGCAGACCATCCCGGTGGCCACCCCGGCGACCAGCCCGGGCGGCCTCATCGACGTGCCCGCCGGGCTGGCCGGTGTGCGCGCCGCCGACACCGCGCTCGGCGACGTGCGCGGCTCCGAGGGCTTCTACCACTACCGGCAGTACTCGGCCATCGACCTGGCCCGCACCCGCACGCTCGAGGACGTGTGGTTCCTGCAGTTCGAGGGGCACCTGCCCGACTCCGCAGAGCTCGTCGACTTTCGTGCGCAGATCGACGAACTGCGAGACCTGCCACCTCAGCTCGCCGACATGCTGCCGGCGCTGGCGACCGCCGGCAGCAGCAGCGCGATGCTGCCGCGGCTGCGCACCGCCCTGTCGATGCTCGCCTCGATCGAGGGCTCGCGGCCCGTCTACGGGGCGCGGCCCGAGGATCGTCGTCGCGACGCCATGCGGGTCGCCGCGGTCACCCCGACGCTGCTCGCCGGCATCTACCGGTTGCGTCGCGGGGAGAGCCCGTTGGCGCCGCGCCCGGGCCTGTCGGCGGCCGCGCAGTGGCTCTACCTGCTCACCGGGCAGGAGCCCGAATCCCGCGACCCCCGAGACGTATCCGCGATCGACCAGTACCTCGTGTGCACGGTCGACCACGGCTTCAACGCCTCGACGTTCACCGCGCGCGTCGTGACGTCGACCGGCGCCGACGTCGCCTCCGCCGTGTGCTCGGCCATCGGCGCCTTCAGCGGCCCGCTGCATGGCGGGGCGCCGGACCGGGCCCTCGCCGCGCTCGACGACATCGGCTCCCCCGACCGCGCCGAGGAATGGGTGCGGGCCCGGGTCACCTCCGGGGAACGGATCATGGGGTTCGGCCACGCGGTGTATCGCACCGACGACCCGCGGGCGGCCCTGCTGCGTGGCATCGCGCAGGAGCGCGGCGGCCGCCTGGCCGAATTCGCGACCGAGGTGGAGAAGACCGTCATCCGCGTGCTCGCCGAGCTGAAGCCCGGCCGGTCGCTGAACACCAACGTCGAGTTCTGGGCCGTGGTCGTCATGGAGCAGGCGGGGCTGGCCCGCGACCTGTTCACGCCCACGTTCACCGTGAGCCGGGTCATCGGATGGACCGCGAACGTGCTGGAGCAGGCGCAGGATTCGAAGATCATCCGACCGAGTGCGCGGTACACCGGGCTCCCGGCGCCGCAGCCGGTGCCGGAGCTCGATCAGGTGTCGGCCGCCTGAGCGTCGGGCCTGCCGCGCCGGTCGCCTCCGTCGGCGTCCGCGAGCGCCTGCCGGTAGGAGCGGGAGGCGGTGACGACGCGCCGGATCGTCACCGCCATCCGTTCCAGCTCCTCCCGCCCCACCGCGTCGCCGACCGCGGTGCTCCACGCGTGCTGCGCCTGGCGCAGCTGCCCGAGGACGCGGCGCCCCGACGGGGTCGGCGCCAGCAGGCGGGCGCGTTTGTGCGCCGGATTGTCTTGGTACTGCGCCCAACCCCGCGTGACGAGCAGGTCGGCGACGCGTTGCACGCTCTGCCGGGCCAGCCCCAGACCGACCCGCCGCGCGATCTCGGCGACCGTCAACGGCTCCTCGAGCGTGGCCCCGAGCACCTGCCACCAGGCGGGCGTGAGCCCGCTCGGCGCGGTGATGTCGGCCGCCGCGGCGAGAAACTCGCCGTTGAGCTCGAAGACCGGCAGCACGATGTCGGTCAGCGCGTCGCCGGCCGCGCTGCGGCTCACGAGCCCGCGCCGGTCAGCTGCTCGAAGTACCGCTGCTCGCCGGTGGAGTACAGGCCGTACCAGGCCGCCAGCACGTCGGGCGGGAACGCCTGCAGCGTCGCGAAGACCTCGCGCGCGAACTCCAGCGGCGCGGTGCCGCCCGCGGTGATGACCGGGCCGTCGGTGACCGCCCGCTCGGCGCGGTAGTGCGCCTGCCCCTTGTACTCCGGTGCCGCGGTGAGGAATTCCGGCGCGTTCGAGGTGTGGGCGCGCTCGTCGAGCAGCCCGCGACGGGCCAGTCCCAGCGTGGCGCCGCAGATCGCCGCGACGTGCCGGCCCGCGGCGATGAGTTTCTCCGCGAGGTCGAGCGCCTGGTCGTGGCCCGACTCCCAGGTCTGCGCCCCCGGCAGCACGAGCAGCGCGATGTCGGCGGGGTCGACGTCGGCCAGCGTGATGTCGGGCAGCAATCGCACGCCGCCCATCGTGCTCACCGGCTCCGTGTTCTCGGCGACCGTGAGGAAGCCGAACCTCGGCTGCTCCTCGTTGGCGAACGCGAGCCCGCCGGTGACGTAACCCGTCTCCCAGTCGGCCATGGAGTCGGTGAGGTAGAGCAGCACAGCGTTCATCGTGAGACCTCGCTTTTGACAGTGTGCTGTCACAGTACTGGATGACAGCACACTGTCAAGAGCCGAGTATCGATGAGCCTCAGGAGCCCTTGCGGCCTACCGCCCGTCGCGGCCGAGCAGGGCGAGGAGGCGCGTCTGCCGGTCGGCGTCGTCGCCGACGTCGACCGGGCGCCGACAGATGCCCTCGGAGTACAGCGCGTCGCCGAACCCCTCGACGGCGTTCTCGAGGATCGCCAGCTCATGGCCGGTGAACCGCTCGTCGCGCCCCTGCGAGCGGGCGATGTCCCAGCGGTGGGCGAGCAGGTCGAAGCCGTAGAACCGCACGGGGGTGTCGCCGACGCTGGCCGGCCCGAAGTGGCCGTCGAATTCGGCTGCGGCGACGGACTCGTCGGCGAGGAGTTCACGCACCCGGTCGTCGTGTGCGCGCCAGGCGGCGGCCGGATCGGCCGAGACATCCGGCGCGGCGCCGACGTCGGCGTGCGCCCCGAGAAAGCTGCGCTCGGTGCTGATCACGTGCTCGACGACGTCTGCGGCACACCAGCCCTCGCACGGCGAGGGTGCCGTCCAGTCGTCCGTCTGGGCGACGATGCGCCCGAACGGCTCGGCGAGCCTGACGTACTGCTCCAGGTGGGTGGTCATGCCGGTCTCCTACCGTCGATCGCTGTTGCCCTCGACGGTAGGAGACGGGTGCGCCGACGTTCTTGTCGTTTCCCGACAGGGCCGTCAGCCGGCGACGCAGGTGACGAGGTCGTGGGCGCCGTCGGGGCGGGCCGTCTCCAGGTAGTACCGCGTGGAGCCGTCCGGCAGTTCGACGGAGGCGGCGTAGCGGCAGGCGCCGTCGGAGTGCGGCGAGGCCAGCGGCTCGCCGCCGACGGGAGTGAGGCGGGCCGACCCCGACAGCGGGTCGCTCGTCGCGACGCCGGTGCGTTCGAACCAGTTGGAGGCGGCATCGGCGCGCCCGTCGTAGAGCGCGGTCACCGCCTCCCCGTCGGCGCCCAGTTCGAGCACGGTCGCGACCCGGGCTCCGCGCTCGTCCCACTCCCCCGCCCGGCCGGCGAGCACCTCGACGCGGTCGGTCCACTCGAGGCCGTCGTCGCTGGTCAGCCAACGGGTGGTCATGCGGTCCTCGGCGCCGGCGACGTCGAGCGGGTGGCAGCACAGCCACATCGACCAGGCCGTCGAGCCGTCGGGCCGCGGCCAGGTGCGGATGACCGGATCCTTCACGGCCACCTTGTCATCACCGGGCAGTACAACGCGCCGGTGCCCGTCGGGCAGCTCCTGGGGCGTCGGGGCGGTCAGACTGTCGACCCACCAGCGCTTCGACCCCTTTGTGGCACACGACAGGTATAACCGCCAGCCGCCGCCGGGCAGCGGCACGAGCACGGGCCGCTCGAACGACTCGCTGCCGAACTGATCGCGGTGCACCTCCGCGACGGTCTCGAACTCGATGCCGTCGTCGGAGCGCGCGACGGTGACCGTCACACCGCGGCCTTCGACCAGCGGGCGACGCACCCGATAGGTGAGCCAATAGACGCCGTCGACGAGCGCGGCGCTGGCGGCGCCGGCCCAGTTGCCGGGCCCGGCAGCGGGCGCGGCGACGACGACACGGGCATCAGCCAGGTCGGGCAAGGTCAAAGTACGCGGCATGTGTGCTTTTATCTCACGCCCGCGAGGCGAACGATCCGCGGCCCCGAAGGCCCTTCCAGTCCGAGCAGTCGCGGCCGAGCACCTCACCGAGCCGGTCGATGTCGTCGGCGAACGCGGGCAGGAGCCGCTCGCGCTGCTGCGGGGTGAGGGCCGGGCGTGGGAGCGGCGTGCGGTCCTGCAGCACCCGCACGATCGGCTTGGAGGCGGCCCGCCACACCTGCGGGCGCACGTGCGCGCCGGCCCGGGCGCCCACCCGCACGACGGGCGCGACGAGACTCGTGCGCAGTCCCGGCGTGGCGTAACCACGCGAGTTGCTCGGCGGGATGCGGTCGACGACACCGGGCTGTACGCCGATGAATTCGCTGACGCGGTCGAGGGTTTGGGCGGGCTCGTCGATGAGTTCGCGGTAGCGCAGCACCATGACGCGCGAGCGGTCGATCCGCTCGAACAGATCGGCGAGTTGACCTCCGTACAAACCGAGTTCGCGGTAGCGCCAGAACGGCGCCCAGCCGTCGTCGATCCGGCCTTGTTCGGCGGCGAAGGCCTTCTCGAAGTCGGCCTCCGGCTCCAGACCGTCGGACCACAGGTGCATCCAGTTGCTGTAGGCGCGATCGATCGGGTCGCGGATGACGGCGATGAACCGCGTGTTCGGCAGGCGCTCGGCGATGCGACGGCGGGCGCTCGGGCTCCACAGGTAGAACGGCGTGCTCTCCCCGCGTACCTGATCGGGGGCCGCCCCGGCGAACAGCGCCTCGTAGTCGCGTTCGCGCCAGACCCACTCCTGCTGGGAGTGGGCGTCACCCGGGCCGCGCCACGCGGGCGGCGGGGCGTCGTCGCACATCCAGTACTTCGGCTCCTTCGGCGTGGTCGTGAAGACCTGGGGGTGCTGCGTGAGGGCGGCGTGCAACGCCGTCGTGCCCGCCTTGGGCGCGCCGATGATGATGAAGTCCGGGCCGGTCGAACGGGCTGTCATGTCGGATCCCTGGAGGTGCGTGAACCGCTGATGGGGCGGGCGGACACCGCGCGTGAGGCGGGCCGCCGATGTCGATCGCCATGACCCTAGGCGCACCCCGCGGTCGCGGTCAAATTCCCATTAAACAGCTAGGAATAGCCGATGATTTGGCCGCTTCGGAGGCGGTCAGCGCATGACGGATTTCGGCAGGTAGGCGCTGACGACCCAGGTGCCGAGGTCGACGACCTCGCTGATCTTGAGGTCGACGGCGACGCTGCACAGCAGGTAGGCGTCGGCCGGCTCGAGCCCGTACTCGCGCCCGAGCAGGTCGATCATGGCCCGCACCGCGTCCTGGGAGGCGGTCATGAGGTCGGTCGTCACGCCCATCGTCGCGTGGTAGCCGGCGTCGCCGATGCCGGCGCGCAGCGGCCCGGACGTCTCGAACTGCGGGCCGGGGATGGCGCGGTCGCGGTGCAGCCGCACCCGCACCCGGCCGCACATCGAGCCGAGTTCGATGGCCGACACGCACACCTCGCCGTCGCCTTGGGCGGCATGGGGGTCGCCGAAGGCGAGCATCGCCCCCGGCACCTGCACCGGCAGGTAGAGCGTGCTGCCGACGACGAGGTCGCGGCAGTCGAGGTTGCCGCCGAAGCGCCCGGGTGGCATCACCAGCGTGGGCTCGTCGACCTGCGGCGTCACCCCCATGACACCGAGAAACGGCCGCACCGGGATCCTCGCGACGTCGTAGAAATCGGTCGAGACCGGGTTGTCGAGGGTCCAGCGGTACAGGTGCGACTCGGCGAAGTCGTCGGGCAGGAGCCCGAGGCCGGGGTAGGAGGCGGTCCAGCCCCAGTCTCCGGGCGCGTACTCCAGCGGCTCGAGTTCGACGACGTCGCCGGGGCGGGCGCCCTCGACGAGCACCGGGCCGGCCAGCGGGTAGATGCGGTCGAGGTCGAGGTCGGGCACCGGCCCCCCGGTGCGGGCATCGTCGAGGGCGCCGCCGGAGGCGTCCTGCACCTCGAACTCGACGATGTCGCCGTCGCCGATCGCGAGGACGGGCTCGTGCTCCTGGCTCCACAGCCGGAAGGGTGGTTCGGGGATCTCGTACGTCGTCATGTGCCGCCTCCTCGGGCTGTTGCACGGCGCCAGGGCTGCTCGGTCGGGGCCTGACGCTCCGTCCGGCGGTCGCTCTGTGACCGAATTGCTCCATTTGTACACCTGCTCGGGTGCCGTCGGCTTCCTCATCGGCATAGCGTGGGAGTTTGTGCCGCGACTACCCGGCGAAATCTCCCACGCTGATTCACGGGCTCGGCGGGTAGCGTGCGCACGGTGTCGAGCAGCGACCCGGCCCGCGGCTCCGCGGCCCCGACCCCGGACGACATCGAGCGCGCTCACCTGCGGGATCCCGCAGACCGCACGTTCTCGATCGCCCGCCACGGCGTCGCCGCCGACCTGTCCGCGCTCGCGCGTCGGTTCTGGATTCCGGTGTGGCACGTGCTTCCTGGGCGGGAGGCGCCGCAGCGGGTGCTGCAGTACCCGGTGTGCCTCGTGGTGGTCGCCGATTCGTACGCGCGGTTCTACGGAGTCGTCTCCGGGCTGTCGACGACGACGCTGCGCGGCCGCGGCTGGGCCGTCGGGGTGATGCTGCAGCCGGCGGCCGGGCTCCTGCTGACCGGGCGGTCGGTCGACGAATTCACCGACCGCCACGTCGATCTCGGTGAGGTGGCCGACCTGGGCGCGCTCGTGCAGCCGGTTCGCTCGGTGATGTCGGCGGCCCCGGACGACCCGGCCTCGCAGGCCCGGGCCAGGTCGCTGGTCGAAGCCGCGTTGCGGGAGCATCTGCCGGTGGATGACGAGGGCCTGCTCGTCAACACCGTCGTCGAGACGGTCGAGGGCGACCCGCAGCTGCTGCGCGTCGCCCAGCTGTGCGAGCGCTTCGGCATGACCGAGCGCACCCTGCAACGGCTCACCCAACGTCGCCTCGGCCTGTCACCGAAGTGGCTGATCCGGCGCCGCCGCCTGCACGAGGCCGCCGGCCGCCTGCGCGATCCGGCCATCGAACTGGCCGCTCTCGCCGCCGATCTCGGCTACACCGACCAGGCCCACCTCACCCGCGACTTCCGCGCCGCCACCGGCCTGACCCCCGGCCGCTTCGCCGCCCGCTTCAGCTGAGATCCGCAGCGTCAGCGGTGTCAACGTGCGGGCACCGCCGCGTGCTGGTCGTTCGTGGTCCGCTCCGTGACGACATCGAGCGGCGGCTCGACCGCCGTGGGTGGCGCGGTCAGGGACACGATCAGCGAGATCTGGCGGAACACCACGGACGCGAGGAAGGCCAGCGCGCTTCCGAATTCGACGACCTCTTCCGCTGTTTGCTCGACGCGTTCGAGGGTCAGAGCCATCGATTCGGGATCGATGCTGTCCATCGCGACAGCAACAAGGGCCAGGCCGATGCCGACGAGCAACGCCGTGCGCGCCCACGCGTCGCCTCGGTATCCACGCCAGAGCAGCGGCAAGACGGCCAGACCGGCGACGGCGAGCAGGATCATGAGGAAGTCTCCCGGTCCAACCCACGGCAGGAACGGGATTCGCACACCACTCGGGGCGAGGATGCGGTCGCGAACACGCTCGTGGATGGCGAACCGCTCGTCGAACGCCAACGCCGCGAATCCGAACGACAACAGGGCCCATGAGGCGCCGATCGGCAGCTGCAGGCGCCTGACCAGAACCGCGACCTGCAGGCTCGCCGCCGCCGTCAGCACGAGAACCACGCTTTGCAGCCAGGTCATCGGCGACTGCTCCAGCGCGATATAGCGCCACCAGGAGTCGCGGCCGGCGACGAGCAGGAGAGCCGTCGACACCACCCAGAACAGCACGAATGCGAGAAGCACTCGTACCCGGGCCGATCCTCCAGAGACGGTGTCGCGGTGTGCTGCGGAGACAGTGGTCTGCCGGGTCAGGCGCATGTCGGTTCCTCCTGGAGTCGAAGCGATTCGGCGCTCGGCGAGGCGGGCAGGGAGGCAGCCGGCTCCGTGGGCGGTGGGGCGGGAAGAGGGACCACGTTGATCGGGCGGCCCGCGGCCGCGGCGATGAGCGATTCCGCGAACATCCGTGCGCCTCGGGCGAGTACCTCATCGCGCCACCAGGCACTGTGGCCCGTCTGCAGGATCCGCCCCTGCGTGAGCAGGTCACCGTCGCGGGTCGTGTCGATGACCGCGTCGTCGATCGCGAAACCCCTTAGCCGACCGCCGCGCACCGCCTCGACGGCGGCCTCGGTGTCGGTGAGGGCGGCGCGAGCCACGTTGACGACGAACGAACCGGGCCCCATCCGAGCGATCTGGTCGCGACCGAGGATCGGCGGTGCGCCGCGAGCGTGACTGGCACACAGGATGACCGCGTCGCTGCGCTCCAGCAGGTCGCGTTGCGAGGCCATCTCGATGCCCAGCTGACGCGCCAGGAAGACCGCGTTGGGGTCGATGTCGCAGCCCAGCACCTTCATGCCGACTCCGGCAGCAAGGTGCGCGACCCGGCGACCGATCCGTCCGACTCCCAGGACGCCCGCGACGCGGCCGTGCAGCTCCACGCCGCGCAGGGAGGTGTCGTCGGGCACCAGGCCCCGGGCGCGATCGTGCGCGAGGTGGCTGCGGGTCGCCAACGACAGGGTCATGCCCAGGGCGTGCTCGGCGACCGCGGTCGTCGCGTACTCCGGGAGCACGCTCAGGCCCACGCCGTGATCGCGCAGCAGCTCAAGGTCGATGTGGTCGTAGCCGGTGGCGTAGAGCACGAGCCAGCGCAACCGCGGCAGCCGCGAGAGCAGCGCCGCATCGATCGGTGGCAGGCACCGATTCGTGCACCCCAGCACGTCGGTGTCGCGAAGCAGAGCGACGGCCTGCTCACGGTCCGGGCCGCGGTCGCACTCCCTGATGCGCACCTGTGCGAGCTCAGCCAACCGCGCCCAGGCCGGCTCGGCGATGCTGCCTCGGCCACGGTGGCTCATGACCGTCAACACAGGTCGCTGCGCCGCAGGTCGCGGGGCGTGACGAGCCGTCAGTGCCTCGGTGCGCATGGTGAGCCTCCGACTCGAGACGTGGGAAGTACCACACCCTTCGGAAGCCCCCGCTCCGGCCCGCGCGGCCTGGCCAAATCTTTGCGATTGTCAGACCTTTTCTTGACGGTTCAGCGCCCGCTGCGCCCGAGGAACTCCCGCAGCGATCGCGGGTCGGGCTGGTCGGCCTGCGCGAGCCAGGCCTCGTAGCCGGGGCGCAGGCGCGCCCAGTCTCCGTCGGTCATCGCGAACCAGGCGGTGTCGCGGTTGCGGTTCTTGTAGAACGCCGCGTTGCGCCAGGTGCCCTCGTAGGTGAAACCGAGGCGTGCGGCGGCTCGGCGGCTGCGCTCGTTGAGGGCGTCGCACTTCCACTCGTAGCGACGGAAGCCCAGGTCGTCGAACACGTGCCGGGCCAGCAAGTACATCGCCTCGGTGGCGGGGGTGGCGCGCCGCGCGCCCGCGCCGTACATGATCCAGCCGACCTCGATCGTGCCGCCGGCGGGCGCGATGCGCAGGTAGGAGGCGGTGCCGACGACCCGGCCGTGGTAGCCGCCGGCTTGGGCGTCGGTGACGATCGCAAAGGGCAGCACATCGGGGTCGTCGATGAGCGCACCGATCCCCTGCGCGTATCCGTCGGGCCCGTCCACGCGGTGGAACGGTCCGAATGGCATGTAGGTCCACTGCTCGTCGCCGGCCCCGGCCTGCAGGTCGGACAGGAGGCACCCGGCATGGTCGCGGGTCAGCGGCTCGAGGCGGCAGGAGCGACCCGTCAGCGTCACCGGCTGCGGGGTTTTCGCGCCGGCGTAGGTCAGCTGCTCGCCGATCGGCTGGCCGAATTCGTTGACTCGCGGCTCGGGCATGGGGAACCTCCGGTTCGGGCATCGAGGGCGGGCGGGCCCAGATCTCCGTCACCGTAGCCCGCCGCGCGGGTCGGGCGCCGCGGGGCGCAGGACGTGAGGCTGGACACCGGGTCCGGACGCCGCCGGGCGCCGGGCGCGTTGAGGAACAGCGGGTCCGGACGTCGCCGGGCACCGCAACTGGGCGCATTCCAGCCCTCGACCGGTTATCCACAGGGGTGTGGCCACCGTTCGGACTATCACCGCGCTCGGCCGGCGGGATCCGTTCTGGCAAAGGTGCAGGTCAGCGTGGTGAGACCTTCGGCGGACCGCGCGCGGTGATAGTCCGAACGGTGGGCGCTCGTAGTGAGCCAGGCGCAATTCGTGCAGAGCTGTCACGACTCGCGCCTTCGCGACATGTAGGGGCATGCACACCGATGTCACGATGAGAGTCGTGCCAGACGCGCCGCCGCCGCAGGCCCGCGGCGCCACAACCAATTCGGCGACGCGGGACGATCCGGCGACGCAGGACGATCCGGCGCCGCAGGACGATTCGACGCCGCAGGGCGATCCGGCGACGAGGATGACCGCGCTGTTCGACGCCGCCTACGCCGACCTGGTGCGGTTCGTGCGGGCGCGGGCCGCGAGCCGCGTCGACGACGTGGTGGCGGAGGTCTTCCTCACCGCGTGGCGCCGGTTCGACGCGGTGCCGACCGAACTCGACGGCGCCCGCGCGTGGCTGTTCACGACCGCGCGCTATGTGCTGCTCAACGACGCCCGGCGTGCGGCGAGCGACGCGTTGCCGCTGCTCATCGAGGTCGCGCAGCTGCCGCCGGACGACGACGTCGCTGCCCGTCTCGACATGGCCGCCGCGCTGCGCGCGCTCGACGCCGCCGACCAGGAGGCGCTCGGGCTCAGCGTCGTCGACGGACTGAGCAACGCAGAGGCCGCGAAGGTGCTCGGCATCGGCATCAACGCGTACGCCGGCCGCCTGTCCCGGGCGCGCCGACGGTTGCGCGCCCGCCTCGAGCCCACGCCTGACGACCGGAAGGGAGTGCAGCGATGACACCCGAGAACCCCCAGACCGATGCCGAGTTCGACGCCCGCACCGCGACGCTGCTGCGCTCCGTCGTCGCCGGCCACCGCGCCGACGGCACGCCCGAGCCGGCCGACCCGCAGGGCCCCGCCGCCCGGGCGCTGCTCGAGCGGATGCTCGCCACCCCGGCCGGGGCGGCGACGAGCGAGCGTCACGCCGCGACGCCACTCAAGCGGCCCGACGAGCGGCCCGGGGTACGGCCCGTCACACCTGCCGCCTCCCGGCCCGCCACCCGCGTCGATTCCGGCCCCGCCTCCCGCGTCGAAGCCGGCCCCGCCTCCCGTGTGGATTCCGGCCCGTCCTCTCGTGGCGGTTCCCGGCCCGCCTCCGGGTCGGGACGCGCGCGGATCAGGCCTCTCGGGCGCCGCACCGGCCCTCGCACCGGCTCCCGCGCCGGCTCCCGGGTCGGCCGCCGAGCCCTGCTGGCGCTGGGCGCGCTGGTGCTGGCCGCGGCGTTGGGAGTGGCGGGCCTGGCGAGCCCGCAGCAGGCCTTCGCGACGTGGACGAGCACCCCGACGCACATCAGCGACGACCGCGCGCTCGCCACCATCACCCAGTGCCGCGACGACCTCCTGCGCGGAGGCGACTGGCCCGGCGCGGACGGCGCCCCCAGTCGCGCGCAGGTCGAGGGGCTGACGCTCGTCATCGCCGAGCGGCGCGGACGCAACACCTTCGGCGTGCTGGCCGGTGACGGCTGGATGATGGATTGCCTCGCGACCGACTCCTGGCTGCCGTTCACGGGTGTCGGCGGCTCCGCGTCGGGCCTGTCCCCCATCCCGCGCGGGCAGGTGCCGGCGAACGGGTTGGGGATGGTGTGGCGGTCGGGCTCCATGACCTCCGGCCTGGGCACCTCGGCGTCGTTCGAATCCGTTGTCGCTCAGGTTGGTTCGCAGGTTCGGTCGGTGCGTCTGCAGACGCAGCGCGGGCCCGTGCAGGCGTCGGTGGCGGGCGGTTTCGCGGCAGCATGGTGGCCGGTGGACGGCGACCCGCAGGTCGACTCCCCCGTCTCGGCGACCCTCACGCTGACCGACGGGCGCACGGTCGAGGTGCCCGACGTCACCGCGGCGGGGGCCGACTACGCCAGGCGCCACGGCGCCTCGTGAAACGGCTGTCGCAGCGCCCCCGATCGACGCAAGCCCGATCGGTGCGTGGCACAGTGGCGCCCGTGAGCGACTCACTGAATTCCCTGCCTCTCAACACGGACGGCACCGATCCGGCGACGCCCCCGCGCCTGCCGATCTGGTCGATGTGGACCGGCTCCGACGGCCTCAGCCACATCGACGCCTCCGAGCTGGCCGGCTTCGGCCTCAAGAGCATCGGTGGTGGCGCCGACCCGCAGTGGCTGCGACCGTTTCCCGGCACCGTGACGAACGTGTCGTTCGCGGTGTTGCCGGTCGGATGGGTCGGCGACTGGCACGAGAGCCCGGCGCCGCAGTGGGTCGTGCCGCTGCGGGGTCGCTGGTTCATCGAGACCCAGGACGGGAGCCGGGTCGAGATGGGCCCCGGTGAGATTCACTTCGGGCAGGACCAGGGCACGAGCGAACGGGACGGGCACACCGGGCACCGCTCCGGGCAACTCGGCGACGAACCGTGCCTGCAGCTGCTCGTTCAGTTCGCACCCCCGGTGGCGGCGTCGACGCAACACCCGTTCGCATGAGTTCCCCTGTGCTGCTGCGCCCGCCGGGCCCGCCGGTGGCGAGCGAGCCGACTCTCGTGCGGGTCGACGACGCCCGCTTCGAGGCGGTCGTGAGCGGCGCCCGGCTGACCACGCTGTACGACCGGGCGATCTGGGCAGAGGGTCCCACCTGGTGGGCCGCGCGGGACATGCTCGTCTTCAGCGACGTGCGCGGCCGTCGGCTGCTCGGGTGGCGCGAGGACGGCGCGGTGGAGGTGCTCGTCGACGTCACGCCGTTCGGCAACGGCAACGCGGTCGACCCGCAGGGCCGGCTCGTGCATTGCGAGCACGGCCACCGTGCGGTGACGCGCACCGAATCCGACGGGCGCCGAACGGTGCTCGCCGACAGAGTCGACGGGCGGCGGCTGAACACCCCGAACGATCTCGCGATCGGCCCCGAGGGCCGGTTGTGGTTCACCGACCCGACCTTCGGTCTCCTCGACCCGCGGGAGGGTTACCCGGCGCAGCCGGAGCTCGACGTCATGGGCTTGTACCGGATCGACCCCGAGGGCCTTTGGCTCGCTGCGAAATTCGACTATCCCAACGGCCTCGCGTTCGCGCCCGACGGCTCCCGGTTGTACGTCTCGCAGACGCCGCCGGGCGGCGAGGCCGGGATCATCGCGTTCGACGTGACCGCTCGCGGCCTGACGAACCGTCGCTGGTTCGCGACCGTGCCGAGCGGCATCCCGGACGGCTTCACGGTCGACCGCCGCGGCTGGGTGTGGACGTCCTCGGGCGAGGGGATCTGGGTGTTCGACGAGGCGGGCACCCGCCTGGGCCTCGTGGCCACCCCGCACCTGACGAGCAACTGCGTGTTCGACCCGACGTGGCGTCGCCTCTCCGTCACCGGCGACGACTCCCTCTGGCTCATCGACCTCCCCCACGCCTGACTCAACGCCGACCCACCCGTCCCCGAAAACTGCGTGTCACGGTGAGAACTGCTGTCCGTGCTGCAGTTCCGAACGCGACACGCAGTTTTCACGGACACGGGAAGTCATCCGTGGATCGCTGTGAGGAAGTCGTCCATCTCCTGCTCACTCAGAGCCAGATCTTCGGAAAAGCGCCTCAGTTCGATGCGATGACCAACGTCGTCTCGCAACCTGAAATGGTCACTATGCAGGGCCTCCAATTGACCGACGAGAGTCGCCTCCTGCACGGGCCCCGCCGGCTGTTGCCACACCGTCCGGTCGACGCGCCCAGTCTCCAGCCGCGCGACGGTGCGCCCCGACAACGTCACGTCGGTTTGCGGTGATGCCTTCTGCAGGGAAGCGACGAACCGGCCCGTCGCCTCGGCGATGGTCTCCGTCACGAATGCGGGACGTCGATTCTGTGCGATCCCAGTAACCAACTCGGTGAACATGCGATCTGTCGCACCACTCAGCGGATCGACGTCCAGGGCTGACGGGTCTCCGAGGCGGAAGATGAGCCGCGTGCTTCCCTGGGTGACCCCTGCGAGGCGCACCTCGCCGAGTTGCTCGAGCACGCGCGGAGGGCGACCCAGACCGGCCGCGTTCGCGGCCTCGCGCGTCAAGCGAAGAATCACGTCCTGCAGTGCCTCTCCGACCCGCGCGGCAGCATCAGCCCGCAGCTCCCCCGGCGGATCCGCCTGACCGTACATCCGCAGCTCGATCTCACGCATGGCGCAGCACCTCCTCGTCCGTTCATGGTGCCATCGACCGCCGACAAGACCGAGAGGAACACTGACGCGCAGGTCAGCGCTTCGAGTAGGTGCTCTGGCGCGACAGACTCACTACCTCGACCTGGACACCGCGCGCGGCGGTCGGCAGGCACACAGCCTCCGACGCCGAGAGACGCCGAGAACTGCGTGTCGTGGTGAGGACTGCGGCACGAACCGCAGTTCTCGTCACGACACGCAGTTCTCAGGGTCGTTGTGTTCGGGGCGTGGGTGGCTCGGGGACGGGCGCTCGGGAGCGTTGGTCAGTGGCGTACGTCGTCTTGGATGTCGTCCTCCTCGTCGTCAAGGCCGTCGGCGAGGAGGCGGTACAGGTCACGGCGGGCGGTGTCGAGCACCTGCGCCGCGGCGGCGGCCATCTGCTCGTCACCGGTCTGCATGACCGCGCGGGTTGCGAGTTTGACCTGACCGTAGGCGGTGCCGAGGTCGGCCAGGCCGCCGGACAGCTCCGGCTCCGGCTCCTCGGACTCCCACGGAGCCCGACCCTCGGCGGCCTTCTCGGCCTGCGCCCGACCCGCGTCCGTGAGCCGGAACGCCTTGCGGCCCTCGTGCTCGCAGGCCTCGATGAGTCCCTCGTCCTCCAGCTGGCTCAGCGCAGGGTAGACCGCACCGGGGCTGGGCTTCCAGGCACCGCCCGAGCGTTCGCCGAGCTCCTGGATGAGCTGATAGCCGTTGCGTGGGCCTTCCGCGAGCAGCAGCAGGGCCGCGTTGCGGACGTCACCGCGCCGGGCCCGGCCACCGCGTCGACCGCGGCCTCGGCCCGGCCCGCCGAACGGAGCCGGTCCGAACGGGCCGCCGGGACCGAACGGACCCTCCGGGCCGAACGGGCCTTCCGCTCCGAACGGGCCGTCGGCGCCGAACGGGCCGTCGGGCCCGAACCACCCACCTCGACGACCGGACGGGCCGCGACCGCGACCGCCCTGGGCACCCCGACCGCCGCCACCACCATGGGCACCCCGACCGCCGCCACCACCATGGGCACCACGACCGTCGCGACCTCCTCGTCCACCGGTGCCACCGGGGCCACCGGGGCCGCGCCGATCCTGGGGACCGTCCTCAGCCTCCGCGCGCCAGGGACCCTGGCGACCGGAGCGGCCTCGTCGCTCCTCGAAGCCCGAATAGCCTTCCGACTCACCGAAGCCCGCGAAACCCTCGGCACTGCCGGGACCCCACGGCCTCCGGCCGCCACGTCGACGGCCGCGTCGACCCGCACCAGGCCAACCTGACTTTCCAGACCCGCCAGACCCGCCCGGCCAGCCAGGCCCACCGCGCTCACGACGCGCCGGCTCCTCGAACCGCTCGCGTCGCTGCCAGGGCCCGCAGGCCCATTCCCCGGACCACCCGGGGTTCATCGCTGCGTCCATGACGCACCTCCTGATGTCTGCGGGGCGCCACATCGGCGCCCGTTGCCACCAGCATGCGGCAAGCTATCGCGATATGTCCACGATATATCTAGATGATCTTTCGAGAATACAGGCGGAGGGCCGCCGCGCACGCAGCGCGACGGCCCTCCGTTGCCCGGGAAACCCGGATCAGTCAGCAGGTCAGAGCATCTCGAAGATGACCGCGATGCCCTGGCCACCGCCGATGCACATCGTGGACAGACCGTACTTGCCGCCGGTCCGCTTGAGTTCGTACAGCAGCTTCGTGGAGATGACCGCGCCGGAGGCGCCGATCGGGTGGCCGAGCGCGATCGCGCCACCGTTGGGGTTGGTCTTGTCCATGTTGAGCTCGAGGCCGCGCGACACGGCGAGCGCCTGGGCGGCGAACGCCTCGTTGGCCTCGATGACGTCCATCTGGTCGACACTCATGCCGGCCTTCTGCATGACGGCCTTCGTCGCCGGGATCGGGCCCTCACCCATGACGTCGTTCGGCACGCCGGCCACCGCGTAGGCCACGATGCGCGCGATCGGCTTGTGACCGTCCTTCTCGGCGGTCGCCGCATCGGCGAGCACGAAGAACGACGCGCCGTCGTTGATGCCGGAGGCGTTACCGGCAGTGACGGTGCCGTCCTTGGCGAACGCCGGGCGCATCTTGGCCAGCGACTCCAGGTTGGTGTTCGGCTTGACGTGCTCGTCGGTGTCGAAGGTGACCTCGCCCTTACGGGTCTTCTTGACGACCGGGATGATCTCGTCCTTGAACTTGCCGGCCTCGATGGCCGCCGCCGCGCGCGAGTGGGAGTCGACCGCGAGCTGGTCCTGGTCCTCGCGGCTGATGCCCCACTTCTTGGCGACGTTCTCGGCCGTGTTGCCCATGTGGCCGGCGCCGAACGGGTCGGTCAGCGTGCTGGTCATCGTGTCGAGAATCTGCGTGTCGCCCATCCGGGCGCCCGTGCGCATGGCGGTCGAGAGGTAGCCGCCGCGGCTCATGACCTCGACACCGCCACCGATGCCGTAGTCGGCGTCGCCGAGCAGGATGTTCTGCGCGGTCGTGACGATGGCCTGCAGGCCGGAGGAACACAGGCGGTTGACCTGCATCGCCACCGACTCCATGGGCAGGCCGGCACCGACGGCCGCGAGCCGCGAGACGTAGGCGAACTTGGCGTCGGTCGGGATCGTCGTGCCGACCGTGACGTAGGAGATCTGATTCGGGTCGACTCCGGACCGCTCGATGGAGCCCTTCATGACCTGGGCGCCCAGGTCCTGCGGGGCGACGTCCGCCAGCGAACCGTTGAACGTGCCGATGGCGGAGCGGGCTGCGGACAGGACGACGACGTCGCGATCAGTCATAGCGTGATGCCTCGTTTCCGATTTGGGGGACCGGGCAGCGACGCTGCTGCCGTGCCCGGGGTCGCGGGGTACGCGCACTCAAGGCCGAACCTAACGTGTTTCGGCGCCCGACGGCGAGGCATCGCCCACATCGCAAGAGAGGGATGCACGCCCGTTCGCATCGTGAACGGCGCGCGAACCCCGCACGAACGCCAGGATCGAGGCCCTGCCGATTGCGCACCGATGACGTAGCCTTGGCTCAGGAATCTTTTGAAAAGTTTACTGAGGTGATGTCATGCCGACTCCCGCCGGACCGAGCAGCCTGCACGGCCGACCGTTGCTGGATTCTCGCGCCGACATGGCGCTCTATCTGGCGCGCCCACACCTCGAGTCACGCCTCGACGCCGCCGTCGATCGAGGGCTCAACGTGCTGGTCACCGGCCCGCGCGGAGGCGGTCGCACGACCCTGCTGCGCGCCCTGCTGTTCCGCCGACGCCGGCACGCCAAGTCGGCGAGCGCCCCGGTCTACGTGCGCGCGGCCGCTGCCGGTTCGGTCTCCGAGCTGGTGCGGCTGGTGCACACGGCTCTGCTCCCGGGCGCCGAACCGCCATCCGACGAGGGGGCGCTGGCGCTGGTCACCGCACTCGGGACGGCGCTGCGCGCGGAGGGGGTCACCGACTCCGAGCGGCGGTTGCTCTGCCTCGACGACGTCGACCCGCGCATCGGCAACCAACTGTTCGGGGTGCTGCGCGACGAGGTGTGGGCGCTGCCGGTGCAGTGGGTGGTCGCGGTCGACTCCGACGGCGCCGCCACCCTCGCCCTGCCGCCGGCCGACGCCTTCTTCGAGACGCGCCTGGACCTGCCCGAGCTCACCCGCCAGGAGGCCGAACGCCTGCTCGCGCTGCGGCTACCCAGCCCCATCGCGCTCCCGGAGGCCGTGCAGCGGTGTACGCCTCGAGAGGCTCTGGACCTCGCCCGCCTCGCCCCGGCCGAGCGCGCCGGTGCCGTCGACGAGCGCGCCCGGCGCGACGACGCCGCGGCCCGGCTGGGGCGCCCGGCGACGATGCTCGTTGCGGCCCTGGAGGAGCTGGGCCCCGTCAGTCCGTCCGACGACCGCCTCCTGGCGCGCACCGGCTGGACGAGTTCGCGTGCCAGCCAGGTGTTTCGACAACTCTTGGATGTCGGACTCGTCGCCTACCGTGAGGTGCGTGGAGATCGACCCGGCCGCCCCGCGCGGCTCTATGAGCTCACGCCGCTGCGCGGCTGAGGCGAGCCCGTGACGCCCGGCAAGCCGAAGCGGGCGGCTCGGGCGACGCCCGCGCGTGCGCAGGGGCCCGGCATCGAGTTGCTGCGGCGCCTGCAGGAGGGGCACGCGTTCAACCCGAGCCCGCGTCACGACCAGCTGTACGCGGTGCACGTGCCGTACGACGAGCTGACCGGCGGGTCGAGCTGCGAGGCGGCCCTGGAACGGGCGCTGCGCCAGGGGCGGCGGGTGGCGCTCGTCGGCGCCTCGGGCACCGGCAAGTCGTCGGTCACCGAGCACGTGCTCGGCCCGCTCGTCGAGGGGCTCGCGCCACTGCGCGTGCCGGTGACCATGGAGCGCACGGGGATCGCCACGGACCCGGTCGAATTCGCGCGACACCTGGTCGCGCTCGTCGGACGCTGGGTCGACGTGGCCCTGCCGCAGCGGAGCCGGGACGCGGCCGACCTCGCGCCCGCCCGCCGGGGCCCGGCCACCCACAAGGTGTCGGTGGCGCCGACGTGGATGGAGACGAAGGTCGAGCTCGCCTACGAGCTGAGCCAGGCCGCGGCGCTCGACGCCCCGACGAGCACGCAGGTCGTCGAGCAGGCGCGCGGGCTGCTCGACCTCATCCGCGGCGACGAGCTCGTGCCGGTCGTCGTGCTCGACGACACCGACCGCTGGCTCTCGACGAGCTGGCAGCCGGACAACCCGGGCGTACGGGCCGCGTTCTTCGGCCGCGTCGTGCGGGTGCTCGCCGAGGAGCTCGACGTGGCGGCCGTCGTCGCCGTGCACCCGACCTACCTCACCGACGCCGACTACCAGGCGAGCGCCGGCTTCCTCGACACGACGCTGCACGTGCCGCAGGTGCCCGACGCGGCGGCGGTCGGGCGAATCCTGCACCGGCGCACCGCCGACGACCTCGGGGAGGAACGCGACGACCTCATCTCGCCCGAGGCCCTCCAGGTGCTCTTCGAGCACTATCGGCACGCGCCGAACGTGCGCCGCCGGCTCCTGCTCATCGCGAACGCGGCGCTGACGCTCGCGGTCGACGCGGGTGCGGACCGCATCGAGCGGAACCACTGCATCGCCGCGATCACGCAGGAGAACCTCGTCGACTGAATTCATTGAGTTATGCGTATCCCTGCGTTAGGTTATGAATCGTGACCGCGCCGACTCCCTCCCCCGCCTTCGTGGCGCATCGGCGTCGGCACATCGACCTGCTCCGGGTCACCTCCTCCTCGTGTCGGTAGGCGCGCACGTCTCGCACCCACCGACCCGACCCGGGAGCCCCGCATGACCATCACCGCCCCTGCCGGCACGCCCGGCGTCACCACCTTCACCCCCGCCCAACTCCTGCGCACCGCACGGCTGCTCGCGCGCAATCCCGAGCTGCCGCAGCTCATCGCGCAGGCCCCGGTCGACCCCGACAGCGGCCGGCCGTGGGTCCGGCTCGACCACACCCAGCAGTTGGAGGTCTGGCTGCTCGGGTGGCCGCCCGGCACCTCGACCGGGTGGCACGACCACGGCGTCTCCGGCGGCGCGTTCGTCGTGGCGCAGGGGTCGCTCACCGAGCACTCGACGCGCAAGCCCGGCGACGCGGGTCGCCCCGGCGGCCCGCCCGTCGCGGTGCGCACCGAACACCTGGCGCCGCAGATGGGCCGGGCGTTCGGTCTCCGGCACGTGCATGATGTCGTGAACAACGGTGTGGCGTACGCGGTCTCGGTGCACGCCTACGCCCCGGCGCTGGGGGCGATGACGCGCTACCGGCTCCGGGACGGGCGGTTGCACATCGTTGAGACGGCACGGGAGGGAGTGGACTGGTGAGTGACCAGGACACCGGAACCGACGCGCTGCTCGCGCGGGCGCGCAGCGTGTACACGCCCGTCGACCCGTCGGAGGCGGCCCGCGAACTCGCGACCGGCGAGGCGCTGCTCGTCGACATCCGTCCGGAGGCGCAGCGGCGCGAACACGGCGAGATCGCAGGCGCCCTCGTCGTCGAACGCAACGTGCTCGAGTGGCGCTTCGACCCCGCCGGCGCGTGGCGCCTGCCGCAGGCCGGCGCCGCCGCGCGCGTCATCGTGCTGTGCCAGCAGGGCTACGCGTCGTCGCTGGCCGCCGCCAACCTCGTCGCCCTCGGCGTCACCCGCGCCACCGACGTCGCCGGCGGCTACGAGGCCTGGCGCGCCGCCGGCCTGCCGACGACGCCGTAGCGCTCGTCGCGCCGGTTCGCCGGAGGCGGTGACGCCCGCGCGGCTACCGTGGCCGGATGAGTGACTTCAGCGAGGCGGGGGCGTCGGCCTCCGCGGACCTGCACGATCCGTACACGCTGGCGCGGCAGGCGGCGGCGGGGCTGCAGGAGCGCACCGGCCTCGAACGACACGACATCGCGGTGGTGCTCGGGTCGGGGTGGGGCCCCATGGCATTGGCGCTGGGGCAGCCGAGCGCGCGCATGAGCGCCACCGAGCTGCCCGGGTTCCACGGCGCCACGGCGGTCGGGCACGCGGGCACGTTGAGCAGCATCGACGTGGCCGGCCGGCGGGTGCTCGTGCTGCAGGGGCGCACCCACTTGTACGAGGGGCGCGGCGTCGCGGCCGTCGTGCACGGGGTGCGCACCGCCGCGGCCGCCGGCTGCTCAACGATCGTGTTGACCAACGCCGCCGGCAGCCTGCGCACCGAATGGCCTCCTGGCACACCGGTGCTCATCGCCGACCACATCAACCTCACCGCCCGCTCCCCGATCGTCGGGGCGCACTTCGTCGACCTCACCGACCTGTACAGTGCCCGCCTCCGCGAGGTGTGCCGTCAGGTCGATCCGTCGCTCGCCGAGGGTGTCTACACCCAGCTGCCCGGGCCGCACTTCGAGACGCCCGCCGAGATCCGCATGGTCCGAGCCGTCGGCGGCGACCTTGTCGGCATGAGCACCGGCCTGGAGGCCATCGCCGCCCGAGAGGCCGGCTGCGAGGTGCTCGGTCTCAGCCTCGTCACCAATCTCGCCGCCGGCATCAGCGGACCCCTCAGTCACGAGGAGGTGCTGGAGGCCGGCGCCGGCGCCGCAACCCGCATGGGCTCGCTGCTCGCCGAGGCCATCGCCCGCATGTGACCGTCTCCGCCCGCTCGGCGTTGCGCGTGCAGCCGACGGTTGCGACTACAGCCGCACCGGCGAGCGCCCAGCGCAACGCCCCGCATGCGGACGCGCCAGGCGGGTCCGCCTGTTGCGGCCCGGGCCCGAGGCCGGCTACTTCAGCAGCTGCTGCATGTGCTGGATCTCGGCCTGCTGACCGCTGATGATCTGCTCGGCCAGCTGAACGGCGGCCGGGTTCTCGCCGGAGTCGATCTCCTGCTGCGACATCGTCACCGCGCCCTGGTGGTGTTCGATCATCATCTGCAGCCACATCCGGTCGAACGACTCGCCCTGGGCCTGATGCAGCTCGGTCATCTGCTGCTGCGACATCATCCCGTCCATGGAGCCGTGCCCCATGTGGCCCTCGCCCTCGGCGGCGGCCGTCGGGGCGGGCACCGGCTGCCCCCACTCCTGCAGCCAGCCGGACATCGTCTGGATCTCCGGGTCCTGCGCGTCCTTGATCTGCTGCGCCAACGTCTTGACCTCCGTGCTCTGCGCGCTCGCCAGCGCCATGTCGGCCATCTCGATCGCCTGGCCGTGGTGCGGGATCATGCCCGTCGCGAACGCCACATCCTGGTCGTTGTGCGCCGCGGAGGCGGCTTCGGTGCCCGCGCCTGTCTGGTCCGCCGTCGGGGTCGTCGGGGAGGCGGTGGCCTGGCCCTCCGCCCCCGCGCCGGAGCCGCCCTCGCCCGAGGAACCGCACGCCGTCGCGGCCAGCAGCACCGCGGCGCCAAGGGCCACCGCGCGTAGACGTTTGCTCATCGTCAGATCCTCTCGCCGAGACGTCCGTGAGTTGCTCTGCGGCCCAGCCTAGTTGGCGCCGAGTTCGAGGGCAGCGCGGTAGGCGTGGTAGCCGCCGAGGCCGCTGACGCCGCCGCCCCGGCGCGAACCGGCTCCGCCGAGCAGCACCCCGGGGAGCGCGCTCTGCACGCCCCACCGCCGCGCGGGCGTGTCGGCCGGCTCGTCGTCGTCGAGAAACGGCCAGGTCAGCGGGCCGTGGAAGATGTTGCCGCCGGGCATGGCCAGGGCGTGTTCGAGGTCGCGGGTCGTCTTCGTCTCCACGCACGGCCGACCCGCCGAGTCGGTCGCCAGCACCGGCTCGATCGGCTCGGCGAGCACGCTGTTCAGCGAGTCGCGCACCGCACGCTCCAGCCGGCGCCGCATCGCCTCGTGCCCCGCCTCGCTCAGGTCGCGGACCAGGCGGTGCGGCGCGTGCAGCGCGAACACCGTCATCGTGTGCGCGCCGCGTTCGGCCAGCTGCGGCCCGAGGATCGTCGGGTCGGTGATCGAGTGGCAGTAGATCTCCGCCGGCAGCGGATCCGGCACCGCCCCGCAACAGGCCCTCTCGAAGGCCGACTGCAACTGCCCGTAGCCCTCGTTGATGTGGAACGTGCCCCCGAAGGCCGCCGCCGGGGGCACCGTCTCCCGCAGCCGCGGCAGCCGCTCGAGCAGGAGATTGACCTTGACCTGGGCGCCCTCCACCGGCCCGGAAGCCGACCCGATGAGTCGGTCGAGCCCAGCCGGGGCCGCGGCCCACACGACGAGCCGGGCGTCGACGGCGTGCTCGGTCTGCGTGTGTTCGTCGCGCCACGTCACCCGGTCGGGTTGCACGGCCGTGACCTCCGAGCCGGCGCGCAGCTGCGCCCCGGCCGCCGCCGCGACCCGCGCGAGTTCGTCGCTGACCTGCCCCATGCCGCCGACCGGCACGTCCCAGTCGCCGGTACCGCCGCCGATGACGTGGTAGACGAAGCAGGCGTTGTGGCGCAGGTCGGGCTCGTGCGCGGCGGCGAAGGTGCCGATGAGTCCGTCGGTCAACGCGACGCCGCGGGTGAGGTCGTGCGACAGATGCCGCTCGATGAGTTCCCCGAGCGGCCGGGAGAAGACGTCGTCGAACAGGTCCGGGTCGCCGGTCGCCGCCAGGGCGCGAGCCAGGTCGGCCCGGCGCGGCAGCGGCCGCGTCAGGCTCGGCCACACGACCGAGGCGAGGGTGCCCGTGCGCTCGGACAGCCGAGCCCAGCCGGTCACGTCGGCACCGGCCCCGACCCGCTGGAAGGAGGCGGCGGTCGCGGCGGGGTCGCCGGTGTCGATGAGCAGCCCGGTGTCGGCGCCGAGGACCGGGGTGTAGGAGGAGTACCGGCGCCGGCGCAGCGAGATCCGCAGCCCGAGGTCGTTGATGACCGCCGGCGGGAGCAGGCTGACGAGATAGGAGTACCGCGACAGCCGCGCGTCGAGTCCGTCGAAGGCCGGCGCGGAGACCGTCGCACCGCCCACGTGGGGCGAGCGCTCCAGCAGGAGCACCGAGCGGCCGGCCCGAGCCAGGTACGCCGCGGCGGTCAGTCCGTTGTGGCCGCCGCCGACGATGACGACGTCGTAGCTGGTCGCGTGGTCGGCGGGGGTCGGCATCGCCTCAGCATAGGAGTCCTCCCGAGGCGTCGACGGGCCTCGCCGGGGCGTCGACGGGGCGTCGACGGGCGTCGACGGGCGTCGCCGGGCCTCGCCGGGCCTCGTCGCCGCCGACGATGAGGGTGGTTTTTGGGACCCGAGACGAAGTTGGCTTACATACTCGCGGCCGAGCTCGAACCGGGGCGCCGCGACCTGCGGCTTTACCGTGCCGACTCCTCGGTCTGGCCGAGTATGTAAGCCAACTTCGTCTCGACCCAGGATTGCGGGGGTCTGGGAGCGTCCGAGACAACGGAAAGACTCCGGGCGGGCGACCCCCCGGGGGTCGGCACGTTCTGGAATGGACCGGACCGGGGCAGGCAGAGGCTGGAATGGACCGGATCGGCGCGGGCAGGGGCCGAAATGGGGACGGAGGGGCGAGCGGACTCCGGGATAGACCAGGAGCGGATCTGGGAGCCCGGGCGTGGACCGCCTCGACCCAGGAGGCGAAGCGAGGGAGAACCGGCCGGCGGGGACCGGGACGAGGCTCGGAAGCGTGGACAGGCACAACCGGGAGGCCGAAGGCTGCCCTTTCGGTCGAGGGCTCGGGCTGCAACCCTAGCCCTCGACCGAAAGGGCAGCCTTCGGCAAGATGGGGCGGCTCACCAGCGCAAGCCGGCGGCCATGAGCCGGGTCTCGACCTCGAAACGCTCCTGGGTGCTCAGCGGCGGGCGCGACTGCGGGGCCGGCACACCGATGTCGTGCGCGCACGCGAGCAGCACGTCGTCGTAGGCGGCGGTGCAGGCGCGCACGCGGGTGGCCAGGCCGGGCTGGTTGGCCTCGCGCACGCGGCGCAGTTCGCGGGCGAGGCGGGCGAGCTCCAGCTCGTGCAGCACCGGCGGGACGGGCTCGGGCGGTCGGCGTCGGCGGGCGTCGACGTAGTCGATGAGCGGCACGAGCAGGCGCGGGGGCGTGCCGAAGACGAACCACACGAGGAGCCGCGTGCAGGCATAGATGCCTGCGAACATGACGCCGACGACGGCGAGGTACTCGAGCATGGCGGCCACCTCTTTGCGCCAGTGTCGCCCGGGGCCGCGCGCCGGGCAAGAGGTAATCCGCACGCGGCAAGGCCGGTCTACGCACGACAAGGCGGATCCGCACGCGGCAAGGGAGGCCTACACGCGATGGGGAGTGATCCGCACGCGACAAGGGGGATCCGCACGCGACGAGGCCCCGCCCGGGTGGGCGGGGCCTCGTGGTCGGGGGAGGTGCTTCAGGCCCTACACCGTCGAGGGGAGGTCGTCCCCCGGAGCAACCTCCCCTCGACCCGTGCGGCAGGGCCGTACGCGTGTGTCAGCGGCGCGCGGTCACCAGGCGCACCAGCCACAGCAGGATGCAGGCGCCCAAGATCGCGGTGAGCATGCTGAAGATGAGACCGCCACCGGCCACGTCGAGGCCGAACAGGGAGAGCAGGAAGCCACCGAGCAGACCGCCGACGATGCCGACGACGATGTTCAGGCCGATGCCCTGCTGGGCGTCGGTGCCCATGATCTTGCTCGCGATCCATCCGGCGATACCACCGAGGATGATCCATCCGATAATTCCCCAGCTGATCATTTGCTGATCCCTTCCTTAGGTTGCTTGTCGTGCGGTCGACGGCACACAGAGGGGCCGACGACGACAGTGATGCGATCGGACTCGCATGACCATCGCTCCCCACGCCATACCCAGGTTGACCAGACCCAATGCGCGCGAACGCGCCTGCGCCCATTCTCTCGCCGATATCCGGATCCGCCAGCCGAGAAAACACCCATAACACCGGGTGCGGACCCTCATCGATCGATGTCGGGCTCCTGCGCGAGCTCCTGCGGCCGGGTGTGCGAGCTCACCTTCGCCCCGGACAGGTAGGCCGCCCGGGCCAGGATGTTGCTCGCGACCGAGGAGACGATGAGCAGCGCGGCCACCGTCACCAGCGTCTTGAGCAGGTCGATCCACGTGAACCCGACCGCCGCCCAGCGGTGCAGGAACGCCGCGACGACGATGAGCGGCAGGCCGGTGCCGGTGGCCGGGGTGAGCACGTTGATGCGGGAGATCGCGTCGTGCTGCCGGTGCATCGCAACGGCGCTGACGAGCACGAACAGCGCGCCGACGACGACGAGCACCCCCGCCAGGGTCTCCAGGATCACGAACAGCGTGCCGTTCATCGCCGCCCCCTCGTGATGATGCGGGCCAGCGCGATCGTCGCGAGGATGCCGAGCAGCGCCGCGAGCATCGCGGCGTCGACGACCGCCGCCGACCCGTAGAGGATGCCGAACAGCACGAGCAGGCCGATGGCGCTGAAGAACACGAGGTCGCCGACGACGGCCCGCGTCGCGTTGTCGGGTGCGGTGACGACTCGCACGAGGCCGAGCACGATCGCGACGCTGAGGATGCCCATGGCGATCCAGGTCCCGATGATCATCAGCGCCCTCCCCACTCGTCGCCGGGCCGCAGGTCGTCGGCCGGCTCCGGCGCCCGCCCGCGGGTGGCCGTCAGCAGCCGGGTCTCCATGTCGCGCAGCCCCTCGATGATCTCGGCGCGCGAGCGGCCGTAGAGGCTGTGCACGAACAGCGCCGGTCCCACCCCGTTCTGCGCGGAGGCGGTGCCGACCACCAGCGTGCCGGGCGTGATCGTGATCGACGAGGCCATCGCGGTGATCTCGAAGTCGGAGCGGCAGCGCAGCGGCAGCTCGACGATCGCGGGGGTGGCACCGTCTCCGGGGGTGAAGGTGTCGCGGGCCACGGCCCAGGAGCCCTTGCCGACCTCGACGACGATCCACGCGATGTAGCTGATCCAGCTCAGAATCCTCATCCCAGCACCGCCTGCACGTAGGGCGCGAGGTCGGTCAGGGCGAGGCCGGCCGACTGCGCGATCGGGTAGAGCACGCCGCCGAAGACGAACATCAGCACCGACACGACGATGAGCACGTAACCCGGGGCCGCCAGGCTCGTCGGCACCCGCACGTCGTCGGTCAGGGCGACGAGCGGAGCCCGACCGGCCAGCGGGTCGTCGGGGGCGTACCGCTCCATCGGCGGCCCCCAGAACACCTGCTCCCACAGCCGTTGCAGCGCCATGAGCGAGGCGAGCGAGGCGAGGATGATCGCGCCGATGAGCACGGCGGCCACGGCCGCGGGCGGCTGGGAGGCCCCGACGACGAGGCCCACCTTGCCCCACAGGCCCGAGGTCGGCGGCAGGCCGACGAGCGAGAACAGCCCGAGGGTGAAGGCGACCGCGATCCAGCGTTCGCGGCGCATGAGCCCCCCGAGCCGGTCGTAGCGCCCCGACCCGTAGGTCTGCTCGAGCGCGCCGGTGAGCAGCAGCAGCGCGCCCATCGTGATGACGTGGTGGGCCAGGTAGAACAGGCCCGCGGCGAGGGCGTCAGTGGTGAACACAACGAGCCCGAGCAGGATGTGCCCGACGCCGCTGACCATCTGGAAGGCCATCGCCGGGCGGATGCGGCTGACCCCGGCGGTGCAGATCGCGCCGACGAGCATCGTGGCCACGACGACGACGATGAGCACCCACACCCACGGGGCGACCTCGCCGAACGTCGTCGCGTAGATGCGGTAGACCGCGTACAGCGCGACCTTGGTGTGCAACCCGGAGAAGAGCGCCATCATGCCGGCGGAGGTGGCCGGGTAGGAGGTCGGCAGCCAGCCGTGCACGGGCACCGCGCCGGCCTTGATCGTCAGGGCGAGCAGCACGGTGATGATCGCCATCGCGACGCGCGGGTCCTCGGCCGCCCGGCCCTGCAGCACCGCGAGGTTGACGCTGCCGGCGACGCCGTAGACGAAGCCGACGCTGATGAGCAGGAACGTGCTGGTCAGCAGGTTGACGAGGATGAACACCCGGCCGATGCCGAGGCGCCGCCACGTGCCGGTCACCGCGATGAGCGCGTACGACGGCAGCAGCATGACCTCGACGAACACGAAGAGGTTGAACAGGTCGCCGGTCATGAGCGCGCCGTTGACGCCGGCCATGAGCATGAGCGCGAGCGGCGGCACGAACCGGTAGCGGTCCTCGCCGGTGGCGACGAGGAACCAGCCGCACATCGCGGTGGTCAGGCCGGTGACGACGAACATCATCGCGGTCACCGTGTCGGAGACGAACGGGATCGCGACCCCGGGCACGAAGCCGGCGACGTTGTGCGCGAGCACCGGGGTGCTCTGGTGCACCCCGATGAGCCAGGCGCCGCCGGCCGCGACCGCCAGCGGCACCCCGACGAGCAGCACCCGGTCGAGCAGGGGGTGCCGCACGACGACGGTGAGTCCGGCCGCGAGCAGCGGCAGGGCGGCGAAGAGAGCGAGGTTGGCGGCGTTCATCAGGTGTGGCTCTCCCCCGTCGACGGCATGCGGTGGGTGTCGTCGTTGTGGCCGATGACCGCCAGCGTCAGCATGACGACCGTGACCGCGAGGGTGATGACGATCGCGGTCAGCACGAACGCCATCGGCAGCGGGTCGCCCATGAGCTCGGGGCTGTTGATGTCGCTGAGCGGTTCGGCGCGCCACCCGGGCACGCCGGTGCTGAGCAGCACGAAGTTCGCCGCGTGCGAGAGCAGCGTGATGCCGAAGACGATGCGCACCATGCTGCGCGAGAGCAGCAGGTAGGTGCCGCCCGCGACGAGCACCCCGACGGTGACGGACAGGATCATCATCGGCCCGGCTCCTTCGGCTTGGTGCCGTCGGCCAGATGTCGCGTGCGCAGGCCGACGCGTTCGCGCGACTCGCCGCGGACCGTCTCCATCGGGCCGGTCAGTTCGCCCTCGACGGCCTCGTCGGCGCGCTCGCGGGTGCCCTCGGAGCCGGGCTCGAGCAGGGCCTCGCCGCTGGTGCCGAGCAGGTTGAACGCGAGCATGACCAGGCCGATGACCGCCATGTAGACGCCGACGTCGAAGAGCATCGAGGTGACCAGGTGCACGCCGCCGAGGTAGGTGTGCATCGGCTCGAGGAAGGAGCCGGCGAAGATCAGGCCGGCCAGGCCGGTGACGACGGCGACGGCCACACCGCCTCCGATGAGGACGATGGGGGCGCGCGGCGGGCCGATCTGGCGGTCCTTGGAGGTGGACAGGTAGTACAGGCCGACGATCGCGGAGCCGACGAGCGCGGCGATGAAGCCGCCGCCGGGCGAGTTGTGGCCGCGCCAGAAGATGACCGCCGAGAGCACGACGAGGATCGGCGCCATGAAACGCACCGCGAGCTGCATCGGCAGCACGTTCGACCACGCGTCGGTGATCGCGCGGTAGGCGGTGCTGCCTTCGGCGCGCAGGTCGAGCTGCGGGCGGCGCACGTTGCCGGCGATGCGGTTGCCGTCGGGGTCGAGGTTGCGGTCGCGCACGCTGGAGACGATGGCGAGGATCGCGATGCCGGCCATGCCGAGCACGGCGAGCTCGCCGAGGGTGTCGAGCGCGCGGAACTCCACGAGGATGACGTTGACGATGTTGTTGCCGCCGGTCACCTCGGTGGCCTGCTCGGCGTAGTAGGTGGCCACGTCGGAGCGGGGGCGGCGGGCCGAGAACGTCCACGTCGCGAGGAACGCGGCGACGCCCATGCCGGCCGACAGGATGAGCGCCCGGGCGTGCCGCGGCTTGGTCGAGCGGCCGAAGTCGCGGGGCAGCTTCTGCAGCACGAGCATGATGACGATGACCGTCAGCGACTCGACGAGCAGCTGGGTCAGCGCGACGTCGGGGGCGCCGAGCGCGAGCAGCTGCACGGTGGCGACGATGCCGACCGCCGACAGGGAGACGGTGGCCGCCAGCCGCGACACCGAGCGGCACACGCTGACGACGGCGCAGACGATGAGCGCGAGCAGCAGCACGTCGATCGGCTGCGTCAGGGCGACCGGGCCCTGCGCCCACGGCGGGGTGTCGCCGGAGATGAGCAGCAGCCCCGGGATGACGACCGCGATGAAGCTGCTCAGCAGCATGACCAAGTGGCGCTCGGGGCGGTCGACGACGAAGGCCCGCACGAGCGGCAGCGCGACGTCGCGGAGGCGGTGGTGCACCCAGGCGATGACACCGGCTCCGTCGGTGGCGAAGGTGGGCTTCTCCAGGGCCGGCCACAGCGCGCGGCGGCGGGCGATGACGACGGCGCCGAGCGCGAAGATCGCCAGGGTGGCGAACAGTTCGGGCGTCACCCCGTGCCACAGCGTCAGGTGCGACTCGTAGCCGGAGCCGGGCCGCATGGCCTGCGTCGCGAGCGAGACGGGGGTGTCGAGCACGAACGCCGCCAGGCCGAGTGGGATGCCGAGCAGGATCGGCAGCGCGGCCGACCACAGCATGACGTTCTCGTGGCGGTTGACGGGCGCGGGGCCCTCGTGGTGTTCCTCGCCGCGGCCGTCGACGAAGGCGCCGAAGAGGATCTTCGTGCAGTACGCGAAGGTCAGCACGCTGGCCGCGGCGGCGGCGATCATCGCGGCCCACCCGGCCCACGCCGGGCCGGGCGCCTCGAGCAGGCCGGCCAGGACCGACTCCTTGGAGACGAAGCCGAGCAGCGGCGGGATGCCGGCCATCGAGGCGCAGCCGACGGCCATGACGGCGAAGCTCGCGGGCATCTGGCGGCGCAGGGCCGGGAGCCGGCGCAGGTCGCGGGTGTGCGTGGAGTGGTCGACGACGCCGACCATCATGAACAGGCCCGACTTGAACAGCGCGTGCGCGATCGTGTGGGTGATCGCGGCCGCCAGGGCCGGGGCGGTACCGACTCCGAGCACGGCGACGATGAGCCCGAGCTGGCTGACCGTGGAGTAGGCCATGAGCTTCTTGAGGTCGGTCTGCTGGCAGGCGAAGAACGCGCCGAGCGCGGCGGTGAACAGGCCGACGGTGATGAGCGAAACGTTCCACACCGGGGTCGCGTGGAACGCCGGGGAGAACCGCATGAGCAGGAAGATGCCGGCCTTGACGACCGCCGCGGCGTGCAGGTAGGCGCTGACCGGGGTAATCGCGGCCATCGCGTCGGGCAGCCACACGTGGAACGGAAACTGGGCGCTCTTGGAGAAGCCGGCGATGAGCACGAGCGTGGCGACGAGGCCCGCGAACGCCGGGTCGGTGCCCCAGACGGGGTGGGCCAGGGCCTCGGTGACGTTCGTCGTGCCGGTGCGCACCATGATGAGGCCGACCGCCGCCAGCAGCGTCAGGCCGCCGATGAACGTCATGAGCAGCGTGCGCATCGACGCCTGCTCGCCGGCGTGGCCCGAGCGCGCGATGAGGAAGAACGACGCCAGGCTCGTCAGTTCCCAGCAGATGAACAGCAGCACGAGGTCGTCGGCGAGCACCAGGCCCACCATCGACAGCGTGAACGTCGTCATGACGAGGTAGAAGCTCAGCTGCGGACCCTTGCCGAGGTACTCGGTGGAGTACGCGAAGACGACCGCCCCGATGAGCAGCGCGATGAGGCTGAACGCGACGCCGATCCCGTCGGCCCGCAGCGCGAAATCGACGCCGAGCGGCTCCACCCACGGGACCCGCCACACCGCCTCCCCGGTGCCCTGGCTGCCCGCGCCGGTGGTGCCGGCCGTGCCGCCGGCGAAGACCGCGGAGATCGCGGGCCACAGGGTGGCGGTGGCGACGAGGTAGAGGGCGGCGAGGGGCCAGCCGGCCGCGCGGCCCATCGCGCGATCCAGCACGGGCGTCGCCGCGACCGCGACGGCGAGCACGCACAGCGTCCAGACCATGCTCATCGTCGGCGTCAACTCCTTGGGCTCGATGCACCGGTTCCGTGTGGCCACAACCTTGCCCGGCTTTATGCGCCCGATGCCCTCTTCACCTGAATCGAATTCCGACAGCACCTGTGTGCAATGCGGCGGGGGTTTGCGGGAGCCGGTGGCGGTGACGCCGCGCGGGCAATGACCGACATCCTTGTGCATCCGCCCGTCGCCGCGCATCCCTGCGGACGCCCTCGCGGGGCAGGTGCGGGTGTCGTCGGCGCAGGCTGGGTGAGGGCACCCACGGGCGCTTTGGCGGGCCCCGGCCTTGACGTGGCTCTCGCCGGGATCAGTCGGTGCGACGGGTGCGGCTCTCGCGTGGGGCCTCGCCTGGGTGGTCGCCCGGCTTGGCGTCGGCGAGCGCCCGCCCGCGACGCACCCCGAACTCGAAGGCGACGAGCCCGACCGCGACGACGGCCAGCAGCGGGAGCACGAAGCCGGCCATGACGAGCGTGAAGCCCTCGAGCGCGTCGTGCTCGGACGCGGCGAGCACGACGTACGCGACGTAGGCGGCGTAGAGGACGACGAACGCGGCGCCCTCCCAGCGGGCGATGACGTAGCCGGTGAACGCGACCGGCAGGAGGGCCGCCATGGCCGCCAGCATGAGCGGCGCGTCGAGGGCGATGACCGCGCCGGGCACGGGGATTCCCGCGGGCGCGTCGCCGGGCGCCGGCAGCAGGGCGGGCAGACCGAGCACGAGGCCGAGGTTGGCGATGTTGCTGCCGACGACGTTGCCGAGCACGAGCCCGGGGTCGCCGCGGCGGGCCGCGGAGATGCTCGAGACGATCTCCGGCAGCGAGGTGCCGACCGCCACGATCGTCAGACCGATGACCAGGCCGCTGACGCCGAACGCGGTCGCGATGCCGATCGCCCCGGTGACCAGCACGTTGGCCCCGACGACCAGGCCCGCCAGACCGAGCACCAGCCACAGGATCGCCTTCGGCAGTGGCAGCGGCTCGTCCTCGTCGGTCTCGCCTGCCTCGTCGGGTTCGCTTGCCTCGCCGGGCTGCTCGGCCTCGGTGGCGGCGTCGCGGCGGCCGACGACGACGGTGATGACGACGTGCGCGACGAAGCAGGCGATGAGGATCAGGCCGTCGATCGGGCTCAGGTGTCCGTCCAGGCTCAGCGCGAGGAAGGCCACGCCGAGGAAGACCATGAACGGCAGGTCGAGGCGCAGCAGTCGGCGCTGCACGGCCAGCGGCGCCACGAGCGCGGCGAGCCCGACGACGAGCAGCGCGTTGGCGGTGTTGCTGCCGACGATGTTGCCGACGGCGAGGTCGGGCTGGCCCTGCAGCACGGCGTCGACGGAGACGGCCAGCTCGGGCGCGGAGGTCGCGACCGACACGATCGTCAGCCCCACGACCAGCGTCGACATGCCGAGCCGCCGCGCGATCGAACTCGCGCCGGAGACCAGCAGCTCACCGCCGACGACGAGCAGCACCAACCCCCCGACGATGCGGACGAGGTCGAGCAGATCCAGGGCTGGCACGAGCGCGAGTGTAGGTGTCACCGCCTCCCCCCGCCCGCCCGCCGCCCACGTCCCTGAGAACTGCGTGTCGTGGTCGCGACTGCGGTTCGTGCCGCAGTTCTCACCGTGCCCCGCAGTTCTCAGGGACGTTGAGGGTCGTTAGGGGGCGTTGTTGTTAGGGGCGTCGCGGGGTGCGGGGGTCTCGGGGGTTGCGGGGCGTTCGCGGGGCGCCGGGTGGCGGGTCAGTGAGCAGCGGCCTTCTTCGGCAGGGGCAGCACGTGCATGATGCCGACGACGACGAAGCCGACGACGAGTCCGATGATCGCCGAGAAGAACGTGTTGACGAGCCAGCCGACGAAGGCGCCGGCGCCCCCGGTGGCGTGCGCCGCCGCCTCCTCGAGGTGGTGCACGAAGCCGTAGAGCGCGTGCCAGCCGAGGGAGTCGGTGCCGACGAGCAGGATGTGCCCGCCGACCCACAGCATCGCCACGACCCCGACGACCGTGAGCACCTTGAGCAGCTTCGGCATGCCGGCCACGAGCCCGCGGCCGAGGGAGGCGATCGCGCCGGACTTCGTCTCGGCGAGGTGCAGGCCGATGTCGTCCATCTTCACGATGAGCGCGACGACGCCGTAGACGAGGATCGTGATGGCGATCGCGACGACGACGAGGATGATCGCCCGCGTCCAGAACGCCTCCGCGGCCACCTCGTTGAGGGAGATGACCATGATCTCGGCCGAGAGGATGAAGTCGGTGCGGATCGCGCCCGCGACCATCTGGTCCTCGCGCTCCTGGCTGCGCTCGCCGTCGGCGGCCTCCTGCGCCGACTGCTGGCCGGTGGTCTCGTGGCCGCGCACCGAGTGCAGGATCTTCTCCGCGCCCTCGAAGCACAGGTAGGTGCCGCCGAGCATGAGCAGCGGGGTCAGCAGCCACGGCAGGAACTGGCTCATCAGCAGGATGGCCGGGAGGATGAAGACCAGCTTGTTGCGCAGGCTGCCGATCGCGATCCTCTTGATCATGGGCAGCTCGCGCTGCGGGGAGAAACCGGTGACGTAGCGCGGCGTCACCGCCGTGTCGTCGACGACGACGCCCGCGGCCTTGGCGCTCGCCCGCCCGGCGGCGGCCCCGATGTCGTCGACGGACGCGGCGGCCATGCGGGCCAGCGCCGCGATGTCGTCGAGGAGCGCGACGAGCCCGGCGCTCACCGCGCCACCCCCACCCCGGCCGCCCCGACCCCGGCCGAAGGCTGCCCTATCGGTCGACGGCTAGGACTGTGGCAGGAGCCCTCGACCGAAAGGGCAGCCTTCGGCCAGGTGGGTGGGGCCCCCGGGAGGCGGGTGAGCGGGGGGCCCGGGGGGCCGGGGAGGCGGTGGATGCTCAGCACCGTCTCAGGGTAACCAGGGCGCCGGGGGCGCACCCGCTGAGCGCACGCGTCACGGTGCGGTCTGGTGATGCCGCGCGACGAGGCGGCGCACCGACGGGGTGGCCAGCTGGGTGCCGAGCACGAGGCCGGCGCCGATGCCGAGCGTCGACAGCATCGCGGTCGCGAAGTCGTACCCGGCCTGCGGGGTGCCGGCGACGAGGTTGAGCAGCGAATACGCCACCGCCAGCGCCGGCAGCAGCGCGCCGCAGTACGCCGGAACCGCGAGCACGAGCACGGCCGTGCGCATGCGGGCGGCGGCCAGCGTGCAGATGACCCCGAGCACGGTCGCCGCCGCGAACGTCGCGAACAAGGCGGTGAACCCGAACGCGAGAAACGCCCGCTGCGCGCACGAGGTGACGGCCGCGGCCACCGCGATCATCGGCATCGTGCGCCCCGCCGCCCCCTGCCCGACGGCGTTGGCCAGCGCCGCGACCGTCGAGGCGAGCAGCGCCCACGGCAGCGTCAGCGGCACCAGCTCGATGCGGGTCGGGTCGACCTCCACGTGGAACCACGACGACGTGATGACCAGCCCGGCCGGCATGCCGAGCAGCACGCCGAGCACGACGAGCGCGATCGAGAGCCCGCGCGCATTGGCCGGGTCGCGAAAGCCGGTGATCGCGTCCTGGGCGAACGCGACGATCGCGGGGTGCGGCAGCAGCAGCACGAGCAGCGGCGCCACCGCGGAGGCGGTCTGGCCCGGGCTGAGCCAGCCGAGCGCCAGCGTCGTCGTGCCGAGCGCGAGCCCGATCGCCGACTGCGCCGCCACCGTGAAGAACGACGGCACCGCGTAGCGGGAGATGACCAGCCCGGCTCCCATCGCGGCGAGCACGAGCACGAAGGCGCCGATCGCCGAACGCCAGTCGCCGCCGGCGAGAAACTCAGCGTGATGCCGAGCACCCCGTTGGCCAGCAGGAAGTACGGCGCCGACCAGCGCGGCCCGAGCGATTCGATGATGTCGAGCCGCCGGGAGGCCCCGGCCATGTCGATATCGCCGGCGACGATCTCGTCGACGAGGCGGTAGATGCGCGACAGCGCCGACAGGTCGCTGCCGATGTTGCGCACGATGCGCATCTCGGTGATCGGCGCCTCCCCCGCCGGGGAGTACTGCAGGCGCACCGCCGCGGTCGTGATCTCGAGTTCCAGCGGCGCCAGCTCCCACGTCGCGGTGATCGCGACGACCGCAACCTCGGTGTCGCGGCCGTTGGCGCCGGCGCGCAACATGGCCTCCGCGAGGTCGAGCGCGAACCCCATGACCTCGCTGATCGGGTACTGCTCGGGAGGCGGGTGCGGCACCAGCCCCGAGTACAGCGAGCCGCGCAGCAGCGTGCGGATGTCGCGTTTCTGCGCGGCTGTCGTGATGCGCGGCGCCCCGTCGATGAGCGGAAACGACGAGGTCGTCGGCGGGCCGAGCTCGAGGGCCCCGGTGTAGGCGAGCGTGCTGCGCCGGGCGGCGCGCACCGGACCCCAGCTGGCCACCCGACGGCTCAACCGGCCCTTCGAGCGGCCGGGCTCGGCCGGCTCGTCGTCCCCGGCCTGCGCCCCGCGCCGCGCCCGCCGGGCCGCCTCGAAGGCGGCGAGCTGGGCGGGGTCGAAGGGCTGGTCCGGGATGGTGGGCACCGGGGCTCCTTCCGGTCGGCGGTCGAGGGGCGACCGCCGACACGGGCGGCCGCGCGACGACGCCGTCGGCAGAGCTTCAGTGTAGGAGCCCCCTGCCACATCGGTCGCGCTCGGCGGTTCGGGCGGGCGGGTCTCCCGAACGGCGAAGCAGGCGGTGCAAACGCCCGAGCAGAAGGGGCCCCACACGGGCCGGGGGGCGAGGATGGGCCCATGGCAGTCACGCTCATCCGGCACGTCGGCGCGAGCCCGCGCGCACTCTGGGAGGCGGTCACCGACTTCGTCGCGCACGCCGAGGCGGTGCCGCTGACGACGATCCACCCGGAGCCGGGCCCGCCGGCTCCCGGCTGGCGGTTCACCGCGCGCACGGCGCTGGGGCCGCTGGGCTTCGACGACCCGATGCGGCTGACGCGCTGGGCCCCGCCGGGCAGCGACCCGGACGACCCCGACTCCGGCTCCTTCGAGCTCGTCAAGGAGGGCCGGCTGCTCGGCGGCTGGGCCGGCGTGCGCGTCGGGCCCGGCACGAGCGAGCGCACGAGCCGCCTGGAATGGCGCGAGGAGATCTGGTTCGCGCCGCTGCCGGCCCTGACCCGCCCGCGGCCGCTGCGGCGC
>NZ_BCNQ01000034.1 GCF_001515525.1 Piscicoccus intestinalis NBRC 104926
GGTGCTCGCGGCGGGGCTCGCCGCCGCCTCGGTGGTCGTGCTCGCGCTCGCCTACGAGCCCGGCGCACCGGATCGCGCCTACATGGGCACCGACGCGAGAGCCTTCGAGCCGCTGCTCGGCGCCATGGCCGCGGCGTTGCTGCGCCTGGAGCCGGTGCGGACCTGGGTCGGCCGCCGCGCTCGCCCGCTCATGTGGGGCGGCCTCGCCGCGGTCGCCGCCGGCGTCGCCCTCCTCGGCGCCCCGGACGGCCCGCGCCCCGGCTACTTCGCCGGCGGCGCGCTGGTCGTCGCGCTCGGGGGCGCGGCGCTCATCGCCGCCGCCTCGATGGCCGACCCGCGCCGGGGCCTGGCGGGCGCACTCGGCCGGCGCCCGCTCGTCTACCTCGGCCGGATCTCCTACGGCGTCTACCTATGGCATTGGCCGCTGCGGGTCTGGTTCATCGGCGAGCGCGACTTCGACCCGGTGCGCGCCGGGCTCGTCGCCGCGCTGAGCATCTCGGTGGCGGCGCTGTCGTACCACCTCGTCGAGGAGCCGATCCGCACCGGCCGGCCGGTGCGCTGGCGCTCCCGAACGGTGTTCGCGGTCGCCGCCGCCTGCGTCACCGTCTGCCTGGGGGCGACCGCGCTGACCACTCAGGTGGGGCGGCCGACCCCGGCCACGGTCGAGGCGCAGCAGGCCCGGCTCGCGGCCCCGGACGCGTCGGGGTCCGAGTCGGCGCAGGAGGACGAGCCGGAGCCGGTCAACGCCGACACCTACCTCGTCGTCGGCGACAGCGTCATGCGACGCCTGGCGCCGCAGCTGTCCGAGGCGGCCGCCGACCGCGGCCTGACGCTGCTCAGCGCCGCGCGCGGGGGCTGCCCGGTGTTGCCCGTCGAACCGACTCCGGTGATGCAGGCCGTCGAGGAGTGCGCGGAGCCGGTGCGGTCCGCGCAGTCGGAGGAGCTGGAGCAGCGTCCCGGCACGATCGTGTGGTGGTCGCGCTGGGAGCTGGCCGACCGCGTCGACGACGCCGGCCGCGAGCTGGTCGCCGGGACTCCGCAGTTCTGGCGCGCCCAGCGGGACGAACTGCGGGCCACCGTCGATCGGCTGACGGCCGGAGGGGCCCGCCTGGTCGTGGTCGAGATCGACCGTCCCGGGATGGGGATCAACAGCCTCTGCTCGATCGACTGCACGGCCTGGCAACTGCTTCTGCGCGAGCGACCCGAACTGCGCCGGACGTGGAACGAGACGCTGCGCGAGGTCGCGGCGGCCGACCCCCGGGTCTCGACGATCACCATGGACGACCTGTACTGCCGCGACGACGCCAGCCCCTGCGACGACCGCCTGCCGATCGGCGAGCCGGCGTCGGGTGGCGCGCTCGCCCGCTCCGACGGCCAGCACTTCTCGGACGAAGCCCTGCCGACCGTGGCCGACGCCCTGCTCGACCGGGTCGCGGCGGCAAGCTGAGGTCTGCGCGGATTCACCGGGCCGCTCCGGTGCGTTCGGAGCGGCCCGGTGAGAGGATGTCCCGGTCCGGCGGACTCACTGGCGAGGAGGCAATTCGATGGGCAGCGCCTGCGACCGCTCGTCCAGAGCCTCCAGCGCCTGTGTCTCCCCCGACGCGAACGCCCCGCCGATCCTGCGGCACGCCGCGGAATCCCGTGCACTCCCACCCCTGATCAGGCCGCGCTTGCGTCCTAGACTCGACGCCAACCACGACAGATGAGGAGACCTCCCACATGTCCGAACGCGTGACCATGCCGGCTCTCGGTGAGTCGGTCACCGAAGGAACAGTCACCCGCTGGCTCAAGAGCGTCGGCGAGGAGGTAGCAGTCGACGAGCCGCTGCTCGAGGTCTCCACCGACAAGGTCGACACCGAGGTTCCCTCGCCGGTGGCCGGCACGCTGCAGAAGATCCTCGTCGACGAGGACGAGACCGCCGAGGTCGGCGCCGAACTCTGTGTCATCGGTGACGGCCCGGCCGACGACGCCGGCTCCGACTCCGACGACAGCGCGGACGCCGAGCCGGAGCCCGAGCCCGAGCCGGAAGAGGAGCCCGAGGAGGAGGCCTCCGAGGAGCCGGAGGAGAAGCCGAAGTCGTCCGGTGGCGGCGGCGGTTCGGTCTCCGGCGGTGAGGCCGTGACGATGCCGGCGCTCGGTGAGTCGGTCACCGAGGGCACGGTGACCCGCTGGCTGAAGGCCGAGGGCGATGACGTGGAGGTCGACGAGCCGCTGCTCGAGGTCTCCACCGACAAGGTCGACACCGAGATTCCCTCCCCGATCGCCGGCAAGCTCACCAAGATCCTCGTGCCCGAGGACGAGACCGCCGAGGTCGGCGCCGAGCTGTGCATCATCGGCGGCGAGGCCTCCGACGACGGCGGCGACGACGAGCCCGAGGCCGCCTCCGAGCCCGAGCCCGACGCCAAGACCGAGCCGGAGGAGAAGCCGAAGAAGCAGGAGGAGTCGCCGCGCGACGACACGCCGAAGGAGGCGCCGCAGGGCGAGGCCACCGGCGAGTCCAAGGCCGACGCCACCGATGACGTGCAGGACGCTTCCGCCTACGTCACGCCCCTGGTGCGCAAGCTCGCGGCCGACCACGGCATCGACCTGAGCACCCTCAAGGGCACCGGCGTCGGCGGGCGCATCCGCAAGCAGGACGTGCTCGACGCCGCCAAGGCCGCCGAGGAGCCGGAGCCGGAGCAGCAGCCCGCGGGTCCGCCGTCCGACACGGCCCCCGCGCCGCAGCAGACCGCGCCGGCTCCGTCGGGTGACGCCGCGCCGGCAGCCCCCGCGAAGGCCACGACGGTGCCCGAGCCCGACACGACCAAGCGCGGCACGACCGAGAAGATGTCGCGGCTGCGCAAGATCGTCGCCCAGCGCATGGTCGAGTCGCTCCAGACGTCGGCGCAGCTCACGGCCGTCGTCGAGGTCGACATGAGCCGGGTCGCGGCCCTGCGGGCCCGCACGAAGGCCGACTTCAAGGCCCGCGAGGGCGCGAACCTGTCGTTCCTGCCGTTCATCTGCCTGGCCACCGTCGAGGCCCTCAAGGCCTTCCCCGCGGTCAACGCCAGCGTCGACGGCGAGAACATCGTCTACCACGGCGCCGAGCACCTGGCGATCGCGGTCGACACCCCGCGCGGCCTCGTCGTGCCGGTCATCAAGGACGCCGGCGACCTCAACATCGCCGGCCTGGCCCGCAAGATCGCCGATGTCGCGGCGCGCACGCGCAGCAACAAGATCGGGCCCGACGAGCTGTCCGGCGGCACGTTCACGATCAGCAACATCGGGTCGGCCGGTTCGGTCTCCGACACGCCGATCATCAACCAGCCGCAGGTCGGCATCCTCGGCACCGGCACGATCGTCAAGCGCCCGGTCGTCGTCACCGACGAGCTCGGCAACGACTCGATCGGCATCCGCTCGATGATGAACCTGTGCCTGACCTACGACCACCGCATCGTCGACGGTGCGGACGCGGGTCGCTTCCTCTCGGCGCTGAAGAAGCGCCTCGAGGAAGGCGCCTTCGAGGTCTGAGGCGGCAGCAGGCAGCCACCGGGGCCCGCGCGACCACTCGTCGCGCGGGCCCCGCGCTGTCGCCCGCGACCACTCGAACCGTTGCCGTGCCACGTGCCCGCGGCCTTGTCGGCGAGTGGACGTAGGCTGAGCCCCATGCGTTTCGAGCATCTGGGCTTCGCCCCGGACTATGTCGACTATGTGCAGGCCTGGGAGCACCAGCGGCGGGTGCACGCGGCCGTCGTCTCGGGCGAACTGCCCGACACCGTGCTGCTGCTCGAGCACGCCGCCGTGTACACCGCCGGCAAGCGCACCGAGCCGCACGAGCGCCCGTTCGACGGCACCCCGGTCGTCGACGTCGACCGCGGCGGCAAGATCACCTGGCACGGTCCGGGGCAGCTCGTCGGCTACCCGATCGTGCACCTGCCCCACCCGGTGGACGTCGTCGCGCACGTGCGCCGGCTGGAGCAGATGATGATCGCCGTCTGCGCCGACCTCGGCGTCACGGCCGGTCGCGTCGAGGGCCGCTCCGGCGTGTGGATCGCCGCCGACGAGCGCGGCCCCGAGCGCAAGGTCGGCGCCATCGGCATCCGGGTCAGCCACGACGTGACGATGCACGGCTTCGCGCTCAACGCCAACTGCGACCTGTCCTGGGGGCAGGTCATCATCCCGTGCGGGATCGCCGACGCCGGGGTCACCACCCTGTCCTGGGAATTGGGCCGCGACGTCACCGTCGCCGAGGTGCTGCCGCTGGCCCAGGCGCGCCTGGACGCCATCCTGTCGCCCATTACGCGTACCCTGGAGAACCCGGTGGAGGCCACCGCTTCCGCCTGAGGATTTGCCCGCGCGGGCAACCCGAACCGCATCGACCGATCATCGACGCAGATATCGACGAGGGAGCCACCACGTGACCGTCGCACCGGAGGGGCGCCGCCTGCTGCGCGTCGAGGCGCGCAACGCCGAGACGCCCATCGAGCGCAAGCCGGACTGGATCCGCACCACCGCGAAGATGGGCCCGGAATACACCCAACTGCACGGCATGGTGCGCTCCGGCGGGCTGCACACCGTCTGCCAGGAGGCGGGCTGCCCGAACATCTTCGAATGCTGGGAAGACCGCGAGGCCACGTTCCTCATCGGTGGCGACGTGTGCACCCGCCGCTGCGACTTCTGCGACATCGCCACCGGCCGACCCACCGCGCTCGACCATGACGAGCCGCGGCGCGTCGCCGAGTCGATCGCGACGATGGAGCTGCGCTACGCGACGGTCACCGGCGTGGCGCGCGACGACCAGCCCGACGGCGCCGCCTGGCTGTACGCCGAGACGATCCGCGCGACCCACGAGCTCAACCCGAACACCGGGGTCGAGATCCTGCCGCCCGACTTCGGCGCCCAGCCCGAACTCGTCGGCCGGGTCTTCGACGCCCGGCCCGAGGTCTTCGCGCACAACCTGGAGACGGTGCCGCGCATCTTCCGGCGCATCCGCCCGGCCTTCACGTACGAGAAGTCGCTCAAGGTGCTGACGATGGCCAAGGCCGACGGTCTGGTCACCAAGTCCAACCTCATCCTCGGCATGGGCGAGGAGCCGGAGGAGATCGAGCAGGCCATCCGCGACCTGCACGAGGCCGGCTGCGACATCCTCACGATCACCCAGTACCTGCGCCCCTCCAAGCTGCACCACCCGATCGACCGGTGGGTCAAGCCCGAGGAGTTCGTGCACTGGTCCGACTTCGCCTACGAGACGGGTTTCCTCGGCGTCATGGCCGGTCCGCTCGTGCGCTCCTCCTACCGGGCCGGGCGGCTGTGGGCGCAGGCGATGCGCCGCGCCGGGCGGCCCATCCCGGCGCACCTGTCGCACCTGGCGCGCGACGCGCAGGCCCCGGCCCGGCAGGAGGCCGCCACCCTCGTCGAACGACGCCTGACGGCGTCCTGATCTCGTCTCGCAGCGCGCGGGCAGCACACAAGGAGCACCACCAAAGGCCATGGCCAAGTTCGGAATCGGCAGACGCGGCTCGTCGGCCGCCCCCAAGCCGCCCCAGTCGCCCAAGCCCAAGAAAGAGCGCTTCAAGCGGCTCAAGCAGATCAAGCAGGTCTACGACCTGGCCCGGCGCAACGACCCGAAGCTCCCGTGGCTCATGTGGGGCGCGGCGCTGGGCATCCTGGTCGTCGGCTTCCTCATCGGTCTGGCCCTGGGGCACCCGTACTACGCGACGTTCATCGCGCTGCCGCTGGCCGTGCTCGCGGCCACGTTCATCCTGTCGCGCCGCGCCGAGAAGGCCGCCTACGGCGCGCTCGACGGGCAGCCCGGAGCGGGTGGCGCCGCCCTGCAGGGCCTGCGTCGCGGCTGGTCCTACGCGCAGGAGCCGGTCGCGGTCGACGGCGGCCGCGGCGGCACCATTGCGGGCGCGGCCATGGTGTACCGCGCGGTCGGGCGACCGGGTGTCGTGCTCATCGGCGAAGGCCCACCCGGGCGCGCCCAGAAGCTGCTGGCCACCGAGCAGAAGCGCGTCAACCGCCTCGTGCCGAACGTGCCGGTGACCACGTTCCGGGTCGGCACCGGCTCCGGGGAGAACGTCGTGACGACCCGCGAACTCGTCACGCGGATGGGCAAGTTGAAGAAGGAGCTGACCAAGCAGGAGGTCGCGGCGGTCGACAAGCGGCTGCGCGCCCTCGGCAAGGTGCGCCCGCCGGTGCCGCAGGGCATCGACCCGCAGCGGATGCGTTCCATGGGCCGCGGTCAGCGGCGGTGAGGCCGGCTCGCGGAGTCGCGAGAGGGCAGTTCGACCGCGGGCCAGCTGGGCCGTCGGGCCTAGCGGGAGCGCACGATGACGGTGCCGGCGAGGCGGTCGTGCAGGCCGCGCCCCTGGCGGTCGACGATGAGCGGCGGCAGCGCCAGGCACAGCAGCACCGAGCGCACCAGCCCCCGGCCCAGGCCGGCGTACCCGGACGGGCAGCGGTCGACCCGCAGCCCGAGCAGCCGGTGGCCGATCGTGTAGCCACCGGTGCCGACCATGAGCACGTTCATGAGCAGCACGACGAGCAGCGGCTTGAACGTGCCGAGCCCACCGGCTCCCTGCACGTAGCCGAGCAGGCCCATGGCGATGACCTGCGCGATGACGCCGTCGATGAACAGCGCGACGACGCGCCGGCCTGTCGGCGCCATCGACCCCGGCCCCTGTTCCGGCAGCCCCAACCCCTCGCCGGGGTACCTCGGGGCGTTCTTCGGGCGGGGCGGGCCCTGCAACCACGAACCGATGTCCTCGCGATCCACCACGACGACAGCCTAGGCGAGCGGCCTCCGCAGGCCCTTACCGGCAGGTCACCGCGCGTAACACGGGAGAAACATCGGAGTCACGACCGAGAAACTGCCCACCACTAGCGTCGAGCGCGACGTTATCCCCGGCCCCGCCCATCCCGGGCGCCGGCCCAGACAGGAGGCCTGAGTGTTCAGCAGCCCAGAGGAAGTCCTCGAGTTCATCAAGAACGAGGACGTCCAGTTCGTCGACATCCGCTTCTGTGACCTTCCGGGCGTCATGCAGCACTTCAACGTGCCCGCGAAGTCCGTCGACATCGACTTCTTCACGGAGGGCCAGGCGTTCGACGGCTCCTCCATCCGCGGTTTCCAGGCGATCCACGAGTCCGACATGAAGCTCATCCCGGACATCGCCACCGCCTACCTCGACCCGTTCCGCACCGAGAAGACGCTCATCGTCAACTTCTCGATCGTCGACCCCTTCACCGACGAGCCCTACGCTCGCGACCCGCGCCAGATCGCGTCGAAGGCCGAGGCGTACCTGAAGTCCACCGGCATCGCCGACACCGCGTTCTTTGGTGCCGAGGCCGAGTTCTACGTCTTCGACGACATCCGGTACGAGACCAAGCAGAACGCCGGCTACTACTTCATCGACTCCATCGAGGCCGCGTGGAACACCGGCAAGGAGGAGGAGGGCGGCAACCAGGGCTACAAGACCCGGTACAAGGGCGGCTACTTCCCCGTCCCGCCGCTGGACCACTACGCCGACCTGCGCGACCGCATCTGCCTGGTCCTCGACGAGGTCGGCCTCGAGGTCGAGCGCAGCCACCACGAGGTCGGCACCGCCGGTCAGCAGGAGATCAACTACAAGTTCAACACCCTGCTGCAGTCCGGCGACGACATCATGAAGTTCAAGTACGTCGTCAAGAACGTGGCCTGGGAAGCCGGCAAGTCGGCGACGTTCATGCCGAAGCCGCTGTTCGGTGACAACGGTTCGGGCATGCACACCCACCAGTCCCTGTGGAAGGACGGCGAGCCGCTCTTCTACGACGAGCAGGGCTACGGCGGCCTGTCGGACATCGCGCGCTGGTACATCGGCGGCCTGCTCAAGCACGCCCCGTCGCTGCTCGCGTTCACGAACCCGACGATCAACTCCTACCACCGCCTGGTGCCCGGCTACGAGGCCCCGGTCAACCTCGTGTACTCGGCCCGCAACCGCTCGGCCTGCGTGCGTATCCCGCTCGCCGGCACGTCGCCGAAGGCCAAGCGCATCGAGTTCCGCATCCCGGACCCGTCGGCCAACCCGTACCTGTCGTTCGCCGCGCAGCTCATGGCGGGCCTCGACGGCATCCGCAACCGCATCGAGCCGCCGGAGCCGGTCGACAAGGACCTCTACGAGCTGCCCCCGGAGGAGCACGCCAGCATCGCGCAGGTGCCCGCCTCCCTGCCGGCCGTGCTCGACGCCCTCGAGGCCGACCACGACTACCTCACCGAGGGCGACGTGTTCACCGAGGACCTCATCGCCGCCTGGATCGAGTGGAAGCGCAAGAACGAGGTCGACCCGATCCGCTTCCGCCCGCACCCGCACGAGTTCGAGATGTACTACGACCTGTGACGGGTTCGTGCAGGTCAGGTGCTTTTCCCGCCTGATCTGCGCCCGTGCGGGCCCGCGTGGGTCCCAGGAACGGGCCGTCATCGCTGGTGCGGTGGCGGCCCGTTTCGCGTGCGCTCGGGGGTGGTCGACGGGTGCCGAATTGACCTTTCGGCAGGCGTCGAGTGGTCACCGCATGCGATTCACTGCAGTTTCGCCCTCCTGACCTGCGGTGTTTCGTGACGCAATTAAGGTGTCCACTCGCGAGCGGTCACTGCACAGATCTCTTTGCCCGGCCGGTTCCGTTGTTCACCGGTCAGGTCTTCGCCGGTCAGGTGTTCGCGTGCGGGTAGGCGCCGGAGACGGCGCAGCCGGTCAGTTGACGGTTGCCGACGCTGAGGGTGGCCACCTGCCCGGTGTCCTGGCCGGAGCCATCGACGCACGTTCCCGCGCGAACCACGAGCGAGAACTTCTTGCCGCCCTCGGAGCCGGTGAACTGCACGCCCTTGCTCCACGCCGAGCGCGTCACGCGCAGCGTGTGCTCCCCCACCGACGGACCCTCGGTGGTCAGCGTGCCCTTCTGCACGACCGCCCGCCACGGCGTGTTGCGGCCGTACGCGGTGAACGCCGTTCCGGCGTCGGCCGGCTGGGTCGGCTTCGCTGACCGGGTCGCCTGGCCGGTCTTGGGCGCCTGGCCGGGCCTGGTCACCGGTTCGGGGATGGCCGTGTGGACCGACCGAGTCGCCTGACCCGACCGAGTCGGCTTGCTCGGCTTGGTCGACTCACCCGGCTGTGCCGACCGGGCCGGCTTGCTCGGCTGGCTCGACTGCGCCGGCTGCGACGCGGCGCCCTGCGAGGACGCCGCGACCGTGGCGGCGCCCGGCGCGCTCGCCGTGTCCGACGCGGTCTGCGTGGCGCCGCCGCAGCCGGCGAGCGCGGCGGCGGTCAGCACGGCACCGACCATGAGCGTGCGATTCATGTCTCCCCCTGAGAGTGGTGATGCGGTCTCCGGGTCCGGAAACCGCCTCCCACGCTAGGAAGCGCGGCTCGCAGCGGGCGCACGCCCGCCTCACAGGAGCCTCACGCGCGCCGCTGCAGGCGCGTCACCACAGCTGGAGCCGGCCCTCGACGATGTCGCGGGCGCTCTCGCGCAGGGGGCGGTCGTTGGCGAACACGTGGGCGCGTAGCCGCGCGGAGGCCTCCTGCACGGGGATGCCGAGCTGGGCCGCGAGCATGCCGACGGCCACCGCCACCTCGTCGAAGCCGCCCAGATCGACTCCCGCGAGCTCAGCCTCGTCGATGCGGGCGGCGTCGGCCAGCAACGCCGGCATGGCCAGGTCGGCCAGCAGCGCGGCATCGCGCAGAACGGCCGGGGTCCACGTGGCGCCCGTCGTGCCGAAGAAGCACATCGCGCCGAGCCGCGACCCCGCGAAGCACACCGGGAGACAGAACGCCGAGCGCACCCCGGCCGGCACGGCGAGCGCGGCGAACACGGGCCAGCGGCCGTCGCTGCGCAGATCCTCGACGAGCACGGGCAGCATCGTGCGGTGGGCGCAGGAGGCGGGTCCTTCCCCGGCCACCTCCTCGAGGTCACCGGATTGTGCCGCCCACGGGTCGCTGGCCGCGGCCAGCCGCGCCAGGCCGCCCTCCCCGAACACGAACACCACCGCGCCCCGCACCGCCCCGATGGTGGCGGCCAGCCCGGTGACGGCGGTGAGCCAGTCGTAGGCGCCGTGCTCCTCGAGGCGGCCGATCACCTGCTGCCACAGCCGGCGCCGGCGACGCTGGGCGTCGCTGCGGGAGTTGCTGCCGTGGGCGCCGGCGACGCCGGCGAAGGCCTCGACGATCCGCAGGTGCCGCGCGGACATCCGGTGCAGCTGCGCGCGGTAGTCCGCCGCGAGCCGGGTGAGTTCGGCGACGGCGTCGGCCTCGGTCTCCGGCAGCTCGGTCTCCGGCAGCTCGGTCTCCGGGGGCGCGCCGAGGTCGGTGAGGTCCTCGACGTGACTGAGCAACCCGACGACCCGGGACCCGTCGTCGGTCAGCGCGGAGTTGCGCACGCTCCACGTCTTGCGCACGAACCCGGCGCCGTCGGCGCGCTCCCGGATGTCGTACCGCTGCCACGGCAGCAGGTGCGGTTCGCCGGTCGACAGCACGCTCTCGAACGAGGCGCGCAGGGAGTCGGCGCCGCGGGTCTCGGGGGTCTCGGGGGTCGCGGGGTTGTCGGGAAAGGCCTCGAAGACGTCGAGCCCGACGAGTTCGGCGCGCTCCCGGCCCGTCCGCGCGAGGAAGGCGTCGTTGGCGGCGACGATGCGCAACCGCTCGTCCAGCAGCAGATAGGCCGTGGGCGAGGCCGTGAACAACTGGCTCGTGGCTGCTGAACTCACCTCGTCATGCATCCGACTCCCCCCAGACACGGCGGACGGTGCGGGCCCGCGCGCAGCGGACGCATCCATTTTATCCGGATCGACCGGATCTGGCGCCGCGAAACCGGCCGCCGGGGGCCCGTCGGCGGCGAACGGCCGGTCTCGTCAAGTCCCGTACCTGTCCCGCGCATGTCCAGCCATCGCGACCGGCGCTGACTCACCGCCGGGCGCCCGGCGGTGGTTCGATGAGGACGTCGATCCGACTCACGAAGGAGCCGCGCCATGACCGCCACGCCCACCGAGCTGCCCGACTCCATGCGGGCCTCGGTCCTCCACCCGGACCTGAGCATCACGACCGACGAGGTGCCCGTGCCCGCCCTCGACGCCGACGAGGTGCTCGTGCAGGTCGGCGCCGTCGGGGTCTGCGGCTCCGACGTGCACTACTGGAAGCATGGCCGGATCGCCGACTTCGTCGTCGACACCGACATCATCCTCGGCCACGAACTCGGCGGCCGGATCGTCGCCGTCGGCGCCGGCATCGACGACGCCCGCCTCGGGCAACGGGTGGCCGTCGAGCCGCAGCGCTCCTGCCGCGTGTGCGAGTACTGCAAGTCGGGCCGCTACAACCTGTGCCCGAAGATGGAGTTCTACGCCACCCCGCCGATCGACGGCGGCTTCTGCGAGTACGTGACGATCCAGGCCGACTACGCCCACCCGATCCCCGACGAGGTCAGCGACGCCGCGGCCGCGATGCTCGAGCCGCTGTCGGTCGGCATCGCCGCCGCCCGCAAGGCCGATCTGCGCCCGGGCCAGAGCGTGTTCATCGCCGGAGCCGGTCCGATCGGCATCATCCAGTGCCAGGTCGCGCGCGCGTTCGGGGCCGCGCGGATCATCGTCTCCGACCCGGCGCAGCCGCGCCGCGAGCTCGCGCTGCAGCACGGCGCCACCGAGGTCGTCGACCCGACCGCCACCGATGTGTCAACCGCCGGGTACAACGTGGACGCGTTCATCGACTGCGCCGGCGTCGCCCCCGCCGTCGTCAGCGGCATGCACACGGTCAAGCCCGGCGGCCACGTCGTGCTCGTCGGCATGGGCGCCGACGAGATCGCCCTGCCGATCCCGCTCATCCAGAACTACGAGCTGGTCGTCACCGGCATCTTCCGCTACACCGACACCTATCCCCTCGGCATCCACTTCGTCGCCAGCGGCAAGGTCGACCTCGACGCGCTCGTCACGAGCAGTTACGGCCTCGACGAGGCGCAGACCGCGCTCAGCCGGGCCGGGGCCCCCGACGAGCTCAAGGTCGTCGTGCGGCCCAGGGAGTAGCGCCTGCGATGCTCGCGGCCGAACGCGACGCGGTCGCCGACGCCTGTCGCCGCCTGCGCCGGGAGGGCCTCGTCGTGGGGACCGCCGGCAACGTCTCGGTGCGCGTCGGCGACCTCGTGGTCATCTCCCCCAGCGGCGTCGACTACGACGAGCTGACCGGCGCCGACGTCGGCGTGCACGCCCTCGACGGCACCGCCGTGGAGGCGACGCTCGCACCCTCGAGCGAGCTGCCGCTGCACCTGGCGGTGTACGCCGACACCGAGCACCGCGCGATCGTGCACACCCACGCGCCGCACTCGACCGCGCTGTCGACCCTCGTCGACGAGGTGCCTCCCGGGCACTACTACACGGCGATGTTCGGCGGCCCGGTGCGCGTCGCCCCGTACGCGACGTACGGCTCCGAACAGCTCGCGCGGCACGTGCGCGCCGCGTTGGAGGGGCGCACCGCGGCCCTGTTGAGCAACCACGGCGCGGTGCTCGTCGGGGCGGCGCTGCCCGCGCTACTGGATCGCACCGCCTACCTGGAGTACATCTGTCAGGTGCAGCTGCTCGCCGGGGCGTACCCGGCGCCCCAGCGGCTGCTCGACGAGGCGGAGATCGCCACCGTCGCCAGGCTCCTCGCCGGCTACGGGCAGACTCCGACGCGCCCGCGCGATCAGGGGTGAGGGGCGGCGCCGACCACCCGCGTGGCCCGGGCTCTTCAGACTCAGGCTCAGGCTCGGACTCCGGCTCAGGCTCAGGCTCACGCGGACTCAGGCTCAGGCTCCGCGGGTCGGCACGTCGCCGTCGGGGTCGATGCTCGGCAGCACCGCCTCCCCGAAGGCGGTCACCTGGCCGACCTGCGCGTCGCTGAGGTGGTCGAACACGAGGTGACGCACCCAGGCCACGTGGGCGGGCGCGGCGTCGCGCACCTTCGCCAGCCCCTCGGCCGTCAGCGCCGCGTTCGTCGAGCGGCGGTCGAACTCGTCGGTCTCGCGCACGATGTAGTTCTTCGACTCCAGCCGCTTCGCCACGTGCGACAGCCGCGACAGCGACCCGCTCGTGAGGATCGACAGCTGGCTCATCCGCAGCCGCGGCGGCGAGCGCTCCGCCAGCACCGCCAGCACGAGGTACTCGAAATAGCTGAGGTCTGCGTCGCGCTGCAGCTGCTGATCGAGCCGACCCGGCAGCTTCAGCAGCAGCGCGTGGAGCGTCAGCCAGGCGGCCCGCTCCTGCGGGCTCAGCCACGGGTCGCGGTCCGACGTCGCCTCCACGGCTTGAGCGGCTTCCACGGCTTCCACGGCCTCCACGGCTTCCGCGGGCCCCGGGCTCCGGGTCGGGTCATCCCCCGCGAAGTCGCTGGACATGGGTTCATCGTAGGGCACGACCGGCCGCCGGGCCGCGCGCCGCGACCTCGCCGAGCCCGGATATAACCGCCGGTCACAGGCCTGCCACAGCGTCAGGCCAGCCGTGCACCAGCCCCGGGCCAGCCCCGGACCGGCGCCCGGCCGGCGCTCAACCAACGCTCAACGCAGCGGGACCCGCCAGCGCAGCAGGGTGCCGTTCGGGGTGCGCGCGCTGATCGAGAACGTGCCGCCGTGCGCGGCGGCACGGCTCGCGAGGTTCTCCAGGCCGCTGCGGCCGCCCCGGTCGGCGACGCCCACGCCGTCGTCCTGAATCGTCACGACAAGCCCATCGAGGGTGCTGACCCGCACCTGGGCGTCGCGGGCGCGGGAGTGCCGCACGATGTTCGACAGGCCCTCGCGCACGACCGCGACGACGTCCTGCTCCAGCTGCGGCGGCACCTCGCCGAGCGTGCCCTCGAACGCCAGGTCGGGCACGAAGCCGGAGTGCTCCGCGAACTGTTCGACGAGGATCTCGATCTGCGGCCCGAGGCCGCCCTCCGGGAGGTGCTGGTGCAGCTCGAAGATCGCCTCGCGCAGGTCCTTGACGGCCAGGTCGAGTTCGTCGACGACGCCCTCGATCCGCTCGCGCACCGGTCCCTGCGTGTGCCGGGCCCCGGCCTGCAGGGTCAGCCCTGCCGCGTAGAGCCGCTGGATGACGTGATCGTGCATGTCGCGGGCGATCCGGTCGCGTTCCTCCAGGAGCCGCGAGCGGGCCCGCTGCCGCTGCGCCCGGCCGGCCTCGATCGCCAGCCCCATCTGCTCGGCGAAGACCCGCAGCAGCCCCATCGTCTCGTTGGCCGCGCCGCGCGCCTCGGGGTCCCAGGCCAGGGCCAGCAGCGCGACCTCGACCTCGCCGACGGTGATCGGCACGATCGCGCAGGCGCCGAGCACGTCGACGCCCCCCAGGTCGGCGAGCTCACCGGCCAGCTGCCCGACGTGACGGTCTCCCGGCATCGCCATGAGCAGCAGCGGCACCCGCTCGCGCATGAGGACGGGCCAGCGGGGGCTGCGCAGCGGCTCGCCGAGGCGGCGACGGCCCGTCGCGGCGCCCTCCAGCGCCCGCACGACCAGCCGGCCCTCGGGGTCGCGCACCGCGAGCATGCCGAGCCGGGCGCCGCCGAGGTCGCGGGCGCGCTTGACCATGCGGTTCAGCGCCGCCTCCTCGTTGCGGCCCTCCAGCAGCGTCTGGGTGAGCTCGGCGACGACCTGGGTCCACTCCTCCCGGCCGCGCGCGCGGCGGTACAGCTGGGCGTTCTCGATGGCGATGCCCGCGGCGGCGGCGAGCCCCTCGAGCACCGTCTCGTCGTCGGCGTCGAAGGGCTTTCCGTCGAGCCGGTCACACAGGTAGAGGTTGCCGAAGACCTGGTCGCGCACCCGCACCGGCGCCCCGATGAACGCGCGCATCTGCGGGTGGTGCGGCGGGAAGCCGACGGAGTCGGGGTGCGTCGTGACGTCTTCGATGCGCAGCGTCGCGGGCTCCCGGATGAGCAGGCCGAGCACACCCTCGCCGTGCGGCGGCGCGCCCATCCGGTCGCGGGTGTCGTCGTCGATGCCGTAGGTGAGGAAGTCCGCCACCTCGTGCCCCGTGGAGTCGAGCACGCCGAGCGCGCCGTAGCGGGCGCCGAGCAGCATGCACGCGGAGTCCAGCATCTTCGTCAGCACCGCGTCCAGGGACAGGTCCGAACTGATCGTGACGACCGCGTCGAGCAGCTGCGAGAGCCGCTCCTGGGCCTGGGTGGCGTCGGCCGCGCGGCGCCGGATCTCACCGATGAGATCCTCCAGGTCGAGCGCGGCCCCGGAGAACGGCCGCGACTCCGGACCGTCAGTGCGCGAAGGACTCACGCAGTCGATGCTAAGCCGGTCGCCACCGGCGGTGTCGTCCGCACCGTCAGCACGTCGCACTCGGCGTGGCGCTGGCAGTAGGCCGCCAGCTCCTCGCGAACATCGGTGGCCTCGGAAACATCGGTGGCCTCGGAAACATCGGTGGGCTCGAACGCCTCGGATGCCCCGGATGCCCGGGATGCCCCGGACACCTCGGGGGGCTCGGTGTCGGGTGCGCCGGAGCGGCCCGGGGCCGGGTCGTCGGCGGCGACGACGAGGATGTCGGCGCCGGCGCTGCGTTCGACGAGCGCGGGGCCGGGGTCGCCCTCGGCGATCTCGAAGGTCACGGGCACCCGCGGGAACTCCCGCAGCGCGCGCAGGGCGGCGGCGAAGCTCGCGTTGTCGGCCTCGTCGCGTTGGGCGGGGTCGGTGCCGTCGGGGACGAGGTGCACGAACCGCACCCGGGCACCGCGGGAAGCAGCCTCCTGCGCGGCCGCGCGGGCCACCGCGTGGGTGCCGGCGAGACCGAGGAGGCCGGCCACCACGTCGCGTGCCGCGATGCCGGTCAGGGGCGGTGTCAGCGCCCACTTGCTGCCCGTCATGGTGCCCAGCGTGACTCTCGATCCGAGGGTCACACAGGGCCATTGGTCCCCACGACGGTACGCTCGGCCCGCCGCCGTCAACATCGCGGGGCGGCCCGCATCAGGCCTGTGAGCAGGCATGATGCGACGTGACGAGCGTCACGAACGGCGCTCAGGCACGCCGTTCGCCGAGTTGGTCGGCGTGGGTCGCCGCGAAGACGGCGGCCTGCGTGCGTCGCTCCATGCCGAGTTTGGCGAGGATCGCGGTGATGTAGTTCTTCACCGTCTTCTCGGCGAGGAACAGCTGGGCGCCGATCTGGCGGTTGGTCAGCCCGTCGGCGACGAGCACGAGGATGCGGCGCTCCTGCGGCGTCAGGCTACGCAACCGCGGATCCGTGGCCGCCGGTGACGCGATCGTGTTCTGCGCACGGGCCACGGCGCGGCTGTCGAGGAGGTTCTCGCCGGCCGCCACCCGGCGGACCGTCTGCACGAGATCACCCCCCCGGATGTCCTTGAGCAGGTATCCGGAGGCCCCGGCCAGCACCGCGGCCGTCAGGGCCTGCTCGTCGTCGAAGCTGGTGAGGATGAGCGCCCGGATCGTCGGGTCGACGGCCCGCACCTGGCGGCACACCTCGATGCCGGAGCCGTCCGGCAACCGCGCGTCGAGCACCGCGACGTCGGGGCGCATCGCGGGGATGCGGCGGGTCGCCTCGTCGGCGCTGCCCGACTCTCCCACGACGACGACATCGGGCTCGAGCTCGAGCAGTTCGCGCAGGCCCCGCCGCACGATCTCGTGATCGTCGACGAGGTAGACGCGCACGGCCGCTGCGCCCGAGCCCTTCGCCGCCAGGCCGGGCACGTCACTGAACCCTTCGGACCCCGTCATCGGCCGGTCCCCTTTCTCTGCGTCGACGCCGGCGCCGCCCGGCTGTCGGTCGGTTCCCTGCCGTAGAACACTCGTTCGGTCACGGTGCGCGCGTGCCGCGCGGCGCGGGCATACCGTTCCGCGAGCTGCGACCCCTCGCCCGGGCCGCCGCCGAGAATGCGGTTGGCGCCCTCGGCGTCGCGCACGTCGGACGGTAGGGAGTCCGAGGCGCGCCCGCGCCACAGCAACATCGCGTCGCGGATGTCGGAGGCCAATTGCCATGCCTCCTCCAGCAGCTCGCCGTCGCTCGGGTCGAGCAGCCCGGCCGCGACCTCGGCGTGTAAAGCCGTCAGCGTACTCGCCGTCCGCAGCTGCGGGTGCTGCGCCGCGTGCTGCATCTGCAGCAGCTGCACGGTCCACTCGACGTCGGACAGGCCGCCGCGGCCCAGCTTGAGGTGGCGACGAGGATCGGCGCCGCGGGGCAACCGCTCCGACTCCATTCGGGCCTTGAGGCGCCGCACGTCTTTGAGTGCCCCGGAACTCAGGCCCGACTCGGGCCAGCGCATCGGGTCGACGAGGCGCATGAAGCGAGCGGCGAGCTCGGGGTCACCGGCGACCGGGCGGGCCCGCAGCAGGGCCTGCGCCTCCCACGTCACCGACCAGCGGCGGTAGTAGGCCTCGTAGTTCTCCACGGTCCGGGAGACCGGGCCGGCCTTGCCCTCGGGGCGCAGATCGAGATCGACCTCCAGAGCCGGCTCCGGCCCGGGCAGACCCACGAGTCGGCGCATCTCGAGCACCACGGCGCCGACCGTCGACGTGGCCTCCCGTTCGACGGCGCCCTCGCGGGGACGGTGCACGACGAGGAGGTCGGCGTCGGAGGCGTAGCCGCATTCGCCGCCGCCGAGCCGGCCCATGCCGATGAGGGCGATGTCGGCCGGCACCGGCTCCCGGCGTTCCATCTCGATCTTGCGGATCGCGATGTGCAGCCCGGCCTCGAGGATCGCCTCGGTGAGGTCGGTGAGGGCGAGGCGCACCGTGTCGCCGTCGATGGCGCGCACGAGATCGGCGAGCGCGATCCGGAACAGCTCCTGGCGGCGGATGACGCGCGCTGCCTCGATCGCCCCCTCCGCGTCGTCCTTACGGTCGATCGCCGAGCGCATCGTGCGCATGAGCTGCTCGCGGGTGCGCGGGCGCAGGCCCTCGTCCTCGGCGAGCATGCGCACCGACTCCGGGGCGCGCATCAGCAGATCCGCGGCGTAGCGGCTGCGCGCGAGCACGTGCGCGAGCCGATCGGCGGCCCGGCCCTCGTCGCGCAGCATCTTCAGGTACCAGTGGGTGGTGCCCAGGGAGTCCGAGAGCCGGCGGAACGCGAGCAGCCCGGCGTCGGGGTCGGTCTCGTCGGCGAACCAGCCGAGCATCACCGGTAGCAGCGTGCGCTGGATCGCCGCGGTGCGGTTGGTGCCGGTCGTCAACGACTCCAGGTGCCGCAGCGCGCCGGAGGGATCCCGGAAACCGAGGGCCGCGAGCCGGGCCTGGGCGGCCTCATGGGTGAGGCGGGCCTCGTCCTTCGACAGCCGCGCGATCGCCGACAGCAGCGGCCGGTAGAACAGCCGCTCGTGGATGCGGCGCACCTCGCGCTTGTGCTCGCGCCACTTCTCGTTGAGTTCGGCCACCGGCTCTGTGCGCAGGCCGAGGCTGCGGCCGAGGCGGCGCAGGTCGTCGGGAGCCGACGGCATGAGGTGGGTGCGGCGCATCCGCGACATCTGGATGCGGTGCTCGAGGCTGCGCAGGAACCGGTAGGCCGAGTCGAGCTCGGCGGCATCCTCGCGCGCGACATAGCCGCCGTCGGCGAGCGCCGCCAGGGCTTTCAGGGTGGTCGAGGAACGCAGCGACTCGTCGCCGCGGCCGTGTACGAGCTGCAGCAGCTGCACCGAGAACTCGACGTCGCGCAGACCGCCCGCCCCGAGCTTGAGCTGACGGTCGGCGTCGCGCGAGGGCACGTGCTGCTCCACGCGGCGACGCATCGCCTGCACGTCCTCGACGAAGTTGGCGCGGCTCGCGGCCTCCCACACCATCGGGCCGACAGCCTCGATGTACGCGGCCCCGACCCGCTGGTCGCCGGCGACGACACGGGCCTTGAACAGCGCCTGGAACTCCCACGTCTTGGCCCACCGCTGGTAGTAGCCGAGGTGGCTCGCGACGGTGCGCACCAGCGGCCCCTGCTTGCCCTCGGGCCGCAGCGCCGCGTCGACCGGCCACAGCGTGCCCTCCGCCGTCGCGGCCGAACATGCCTTCATCACCGCCGAGGCCAGCACCGTGGCCGCCGCGATGCAGTCGCCCTCCGAGACGGCCTCGGCGGCACCTGAGTCGGTCCGGTCCGACTGGGTCGCCTGTTCCGGCTCGGGCGGCTCGGGCGGCTCGGGCGGCTCGGCGACGAAGATGACGTCGACGTCGGAGACGTAGTTGAGTTCGCGCCCACCGCATTTGCCCATGCCGATCACGGCGAGACGGGCCTGCGCGGCGGCGTCGGGGTGCTGCTCGACGGCGATCGCGACGCCGGCCTCGAGCGCGGCGGAGGCAAGGTCGGCCAGGGCACCGGCGGCCCACGGCATCTCCTCCCCGGGGTCGTCGGCGGTCAGATCGAGCGCGGCGATGCCGAGCAACTGCTCGCGGTAGCCCAGCCGCAGCGCGTCCTCGGCGTAACGATCGCCTCGCGCGCCCGGGCCGACGGCCGCGACGAGCCGCTCGGAGCGTTCAGAGGCGGTGGGGCGCTCGGCGTACGCGGCCGCGGGCCACTGTCGGGGGTGCCGCACGAGGTGGTCGCCGAGGGCGGTCGACGCGCCGAGTACCGCGAGGAGCCGGTCGCGCTCCGGACTGTGGCCGCGCAGGAGGTCGCGCAGCTCGTCGACACGCGGGTCGCGGACGGCCGGGCCGCCGAGGCCCTCACCGGCGGCGGCCTCGAGCAGCCGCACGAGCGTGAGCAGCGCGAGCACCGGCTCCGCGGTGTAGGCGAGCGCCCGCAGCAGCCCGGTCTCGTCGCCGTCGAGGTCGACGAGATCCGCGAGCGTCGGGGATTGCGCGAGGCTCAGCGCCCGCCCGCTGTCCTCGAACCCCAGGCGCGCCAACCAGGCTGCGGGGCTGCTCTGCCCGCGTTCCACGCGTACCGACATCACGTTCGCAGTTCACCGTTTCTGGGCACCGGCGCGGCGCCCCTGCGGCGGCCCGGCCGGAGCTCCGTGTTCGCATCCGTGCCCGCTCGTCGAGGCCACCGGCGGCCCCGCGAGGACCCAGATGACCGCCGCACGAGATCGAACCGGCGCCGGCTGGCTACAGGATGGGCAGCAGACGCTCGAGTTCGAACGGGGTGACCTGGGCTCGGTAATCCTTCCACTCCTGACGCTTGTTGCGCAGGAAGACGTCGAAGACATGCTCACCGAGCGTCTCGGCGACCAACTCCGAACGCTCCATCGTCGCGATCGCCTCGTGCAGCGACGTCGGCAGCGCCGCGATGCCCATCGCCTGCCGCTCGGCCTCCGTGAGGGCCCAGACGTCGTCCTCGGCCTCCTCGGGCAACTCGTATTCTTCCTCGACGCCCTTGAGCCCGGCTGACAGCAGCACCGCGAACGCCAGGTAGGGGTTGCACGCGGGGTCGAGGGTGCGTACCTCGATCCGAGAGCTGTTCTCCTTCGACGGCTTGTACATCGGCACCCGCACCATCGCGCTGCCGTTGTTGTGCCCCCAACAGACGTAGGCCGGGGCCTCGCCGCCGCCCCAGAGCCGCTTGTAGGAGTTGACCCACTGGTTGGTGACCGCGACGATCTCGCTGCCGTGCCGCAGCAGACCCGCGATGAACTGGCGCGCGACCTTGCTCAGCTGATACCGCGAGCCGCCCTCGTAGAAGACGTTGCGGTCGCCCTCGAACAGCGACAGGTGGGTGTGCATGCCGGAGCCCTGCGCGCCGGACAACGGCTTGGGCATGAAGGAGGCGAAGCAGTCCTGCTGGAGGGCGACCTCCTTGATGACCGTGCGGAACGTCATGATGTTGTCCGCCGTGGACAGCGCGTCGGCGTAGCGCAGGTCGATCTCCTGCTGGCCGGGCCCCGTCTCGTGGTGGGAGAACTCCACCGAGATGCCCATCGACTCCAGCATCGTGATCGCCCGGCGCCGGAAGTCCTGCCCGAGGCCCTGGGGCACGTGGTCGAAGTAGCCCGACTGGTCGACGGGCTCCGGAGCCTGACCGGGGCGCATCGGGGTCTTGAAGAGGAAGAACTCGATCTCGGGGTGGGTGTAGAAGCTGAACCCCATGTCGGAGGCCTTCGCCAGCGCCCGGCGCAGCACGAACCGCGGGTCGGCGTAGCTCGGGGCGCCATCGGGCAGCAGGATGTCGGCGAACATGCGGGCGGTGCCGGGCGGGGCGCCGCGCCACGGCAGCACCTGGAACGAGCTCGGGTCGGGCTTGACGAGCATGTCGGACTCGGTGACGCGGGAGAAGCCCTCGATGGCGCTGCCGTCGAAGCCCAGTCCCTCCTCGAAGGCGCCCTCGAGCTCGGCCGGTGCGACCGCCACCGACTTCAGCGTGCCGAGAACGTCGGTGAACCACAGGCGCACGAAGCGGATGTCGCGTTCCTCGATCGTGCGCAGCACGAACTCCTGTTGACGATCCATAGGACGATCTTGCCGCACCACCGCGGCTGACGACGCACCGACCACGCGGGAGGCGGGTGTTGCATCGAACCAGCCGGGCCGTCGGGGATCTTTCGGGGATCTTTCGGGATCTTCGAGCAACGTTCGTGAGTGCGTTGCATCCCGAGCGCATCGGTGATGAGGTTGACTGACCAGCATGGCTCGCCGGGTCGCCGGCGAGATGGGATCGAGGAGGTTGCGATGACCGTGGAGAATGCCGGGTCCGAACCGGACACCGATCGGCCGGACACCATCGAGGTTGTCCAGCACGTGGCGCGGCCGGTCGGTGAGGTGTGGGCGCGACTGACGCAGAAGGAGGGCATCGAGGCCTTCCTGGGCGAGGGAGCGATGCTCGGCGGCAAGGGGGACAAGTGGCGCGCGGGCGACGGAACGTACGGGGTGACGCGTAGCTACCATCCCGAGCAGCAGGTGCGCGTGTCCTGGCACGCCGACGACGAGGCTCCTCCGACGATGGTGGACCTGCAGATGACCCCCGAGGGAGACGGCACGCTGCTGACCCTGCGCCACGAGCACCTGCCGCAGGACGCCGACCGCCAGGCCCTGTCGCAGCGCTGGGACGCCGCGATGCACCGCCTGACCCAGGTCTGAGCTGGCTGAGCCGACCGAGCCGGCTGCGCCCGACGGTTACCCGGACGCACCGAAGGCCCCGACGCGAACGATCGCGCGGGGCCTTCGTCGTGGCTGGGTGTTCTCGCCGGAGTCAGCGCCCTGCGCACTCGCAGCGGGGCTGGCCGGGCTGCCCGGGCTGGCCCGGCTCGGCGAGCTCAGTCGAGGCCGTCCTCCTCGCGGCGGCGGCGGTCCTCCTCGTCCCAGGCTTCGGTCTTCTCGCGGGCGGTCTCCAGGGCGCGGGACGCCTCGTCGCGGGAGCCGTAGGGGCCCATGATGTTCTCACCGGCGGACTTGTTGTCGTCGTCCTCCACCTGGCCGGTCTTCACGTTGTACCAGTACTGCATCACAAACCTCCCGGGTCGACGGTGAGCCGCTGGCACCACTGTAGGCGCGCGCCGTCAGCAGCGGGAGGTCGCGTAAGGCGCTTCCACCCGGGGCCGCCCGCCTAGACTTCGCCCGAACGACACGGATCAGGCAGGAGCAGACATGGCCGACAAGACCTTCCCTCTCGGTATCGATGTGGGCGGCAGTGGCATCAAGGGCGCTCCGGTGGACCTCGACCAGGGCGAGTTCGCGACGGAGCGGCAACGCATCGAGACGCCCGGGGAGTCGACTCCGAGCAACGTCGCAGACGTCATCGCGCAGGTCCTCGGGGCGTTCGAAAGCCAGACCGCCGGGCAACCGATCGGCATTACGGTGCCGGCGGTCGTGACGCACGGTGTCGTGCGCTCTGCCGCCAACATCGACAAGTCCTGGATCGACACCGACGCGGAGTCGCTGCTGCGCGAAAAGCTCGGACGAGCCGTCACGGTGCTCAACGACGCCGACGCCGCCGGGGTCGCCGAGATGCAGTTCGGTGCCGGACGCGGGATCAAGGGCACCGTGCTCATGGCGACGCTCGGCACGGGTATCGGCTCGGCCCTGTTCGTCGACGGGATTCTCGTGCCGAACACCGAGCTCGGTCACCTCGAACTCGACGGGCACGACGCCGAGACCCGCGCCGCGAACAGCGCCCGGGAGAACGAGGACCTCTCCTGGGGCAAGTGGGCCAAGCGTCTGCAGCGGTACTTCTCGCACGTGGAGAACCTGCTGTGGCCCGACCTCATCATCATCGGCGGCGGCGTGAGCAAGAAGGCGCAGAAATACCTGCCCAAGCTCGATCTGCGCACCCAGATCATCCCCGCCGTGCTGCAGAACGACGCCGGCATCATCGGCGCCGCCTGGCAGGCGGTGCACGACGCGGAACTGAAGCAGCCGAGCTGAACTCGCCCCGCTCGGGCCCGAGGGCGAGCTCCTCAGGCCTGGGCGGGCTTGCGGTCGGCCAGGTCGAGCACGCTCAGGCCGTCGATGACCTCGCCGGAGAGGTTGGTGACCTGTCGCAGGTACAGCTCGCGGCCGTTCTCGGCCAGGAGGCCGTCGTGGATCGGCACGAACCGCGGGGCCCCGATGCGGCGGACGAACTCGATCGTCTCCTTCATCGCGCACCACGGGGCGTTGAGCGGCACGCCGAGCAGGTCGACGTCACCGGGCTCGGCGTCGAGGGCGTCGCCGGGGTGGAAGAAGCTCGGCTCGCCGTCGGCGCGCAGCACGACACCGGTGTTGTCGATGCGCGGGATGTCGGCGTGGATGATCGCGTGCCGCTGCCCGACGGGGCTGACGGTCAGCGCGCTGCCGCGGCTCTCGAGCGTGACGTCCGTTCCGCTGGTCAGGGTCTCGACGTCGCGCCGCAGGCCGCCGTCGCGCAGCTGGTCGGCGGTCTGGGTCTCCAGGAGCACTCGGGCTCCGGGATTGGCCTCGACGAGCGGCGCGAACCGGTCGGGGTCGCAGTGGTCGGGGTGCTGGTGGGTGACGAGGACGGCGTCCAGGTCGCGCAGCTGCTCGAAGCCCGAGGAGAAGGTGCCCGGGTCGAGCAGCACCCGCAGGTCGGCGACCTCGACGAGCAGACAGGAATGGCCGAAGCTGGTCAGACGCATGGCCTCACCCTAACGAGATGTGCCCCTCGCGCGACCCGGGAAATCGGGCGATCCGACCGGCGGCCCGTACGATGCCCACCGTGGAATTCCTCAACGGCCAGACCCCGGCGCACGACCTCACGTACAACGACGTGTTCATGGTGCCCTCGCGCAGCGACGTCGGGTCGCGCCTCGCCGTCGACCTGACGACGCCCGACCGGGTCGGCACGAGCGTGCCGCTCGTGGTCGCGAACATGACGGCTGTCGCCGGCCGGCGGATGGCGGAGACGGTGGCCCGCCGCGGCGCGATCGCGATTCTGCCGCAGGACATCCCGCTGCCGGCGATCGCGAGTTCGATCCGGCGGGTCAAGGCCGCCGACCCCGTGCTCGAGACGCCGATCACGATCTCTCCCGGCGCACCCGTCGCCGAGTTCCTCTCGCTCGTGGGCAAGCGGGCCCACGGGGTCGCGGTCGTCGTCGAGGAGGGCCGCCCGATCGGCGTCATCGCCGAACGCGACTGCCAGGAGGTCGACCGGTACGCGACCGTCGGCGAGGTGATGACCGACGACATGCTGACCGTGACCCGCGACGCCGACCACCGCGAGGTCTTCGACCGGATGACCGCGCATCACCTGGCGACGGTGCCCGTCGTCGAGGACGACCGGCTCGTCGGCATGCTGACGCGCCGGGGCATCCTGCGGTCGACGATCTACACCCCCGCGCTCGACGGGGCGGGCCGGCTCATGGTCGGCACGGCGGTCGGCATCAACGGCGACGTGCGCGGCAAGGCCACCGCCCTGCTGGAGGCGGGGGCCGACGTGCTCGTCGTCGACACCGCCCACGGCCACCAGGACAAGATGCTCGAGGCGCTCGCGTTGGCCGTGCGCGCCCGCGCGGACTTCGAGTCGGCCAGCGGCCGGCGCGTGCCGATCGCGGCCGGAAACGTCGTCTCCGCCGACGGCGCACGCGACCTCGTCTTCGGCGGCGCCGACATCGTCAAGGTCGGAGTCGGGCCGGGCGCCATGTGCACGACCCGCATGATGACCGGGGTGGGCCGCCCGCAGTTCTCGGCGGTCATGGAGTGCGCGGCCGCGGCCAAGGATCTCGGCGGCGTCGTGTGGGCCGACGGCGGCGTGAAATATCCCCGCGACGTCGCGCTCGGGCTCGCGGCCGGGGCGGCGAGCGTGATGATCGGCTCGTGGTTCGCCGGCACCCACGAATCCCCCGGCGACCTGCAGCGCGACAATGATGGGCGGCTCTACAAGGAGAGCTTCGGCATGGCGTCCTCACGGGCGGTGCGCAACCGCACCCGGTCCGCCAGCGCCTTCGACCGCGCGCGGTCGGCGCTGTTCGAAGAGGGCATCTCCAGCTCGCGGATGTACCTGGATCCCGAGCGGCCCGGCGTCGAGGACCTCATCGACCACATCGTCTCCGGCGTGCGCAGCTCGTTCACCTACGCCGGGGCCGCGACCATCGGCGAGTTCCACTCCCGCGTCGTCGTCGGCCTGCAGTCCAGCGCCGGCTACGACGAGGGCCGCCCCCGCCACACCTCCTGGTGAGACCGCCAACGGCGCAGCCCGACAAACGACGCTGAGAACTGCGTGTCGCGGTGAGAACTGCAGTCCGGACTGCAGTTCCGACCACGACACGCAGTTCTCAGGGGCGTGGGTCTCGGGGCGTGGGGGGCTCAGGCGACGAACGCCCAGACTCCGAGGGTGAGCACGAAGCCGACGACGGACAGCACCGTCGAGAGCACGGTCCACGTGCGCAGGCCGTCGGCGACCGACAGGCCCTGGTACTTGGTGACGATCCAGAACCCGGAGTCGTTGATGTGGCTCAGGCCGACGGCGCCGAAGCACATCGCGAGCGTGAGCACGACGACCTGCAGCTCGGTGTAGCCGCCCGCGGCGATGCCGGGTTGAATGAGCCCCGCGGCGGTGAGGATCGCCACCGTGGCCGAACCCTGCGCGGCCCGCAGCGCGAGCGCGATGAGGTAGCCCGCGACGATGAGCGGCAGCCCCTGATCGGTGAGCCAGCTCGACAGCGCCGCGCCGATGCCGGTCTCGACGAGCACGTTGCCGAAGACGCCGCCAGCGCCGGTGACGAAGATGATGACCGCCACCATCGGCAGGGCCGAGTCGAGCACGCTGGTGCGTTCGGTCTTGTTCCAGCCGGTCTTCGCGCCGATCGCGAAGTAGGCGACGATGACACCGACCAGCAGCGCGGTGGTCGGCGCGCCGAGCCAGGCGGCGACGTCGCGCACCGGGTCGCCCTTGGGCAGCAGGGTCGCCGTGACCGAGCCGACCATGATCATCGCGATCGGCAGCACGATGAGCGTGGTGATCAGGCCGGCGCCGGGGCGGGTGCGCACCGCGAGATCGGTCGGGGCCGAACCGCCTCCCGACGCACCGGAGCCGGTCTCGTCGCCCTCGGCGAGCGCCTCGGTGGCGGGCGACTCCTGCAGGGTGATGTGCTCGACCTTGAGGAGCTTGGCGACGAAGAAGCCGACGACGGAGACGATCGCGCACAGCACGAGCCCGAGCAGCGTCATCAGCCCGACGTTGGTGCCGATCGACGCGGCCGCGGCGACCGGTCCGGGGTGCGGCGGCAGCGCGACGTGCACGACGATGAGCACCCCGGCGACCGGCAGCCCGATGCGCACCGGGTGCAGCCCGGCGATCTTGGCGAACGCGAAGACGATCGGCGCGAGGATGATGAAGCCGACGTCGAAGAAGACCGGGATGCCGAGGATGAACGCCGCGATCGTCACGGCGGCGACGACCCGCTTCTGCCCCAGGCGCTCGGTGAACTTCGTGGCGAGCACCTCGGCTCCGCCGGAGACCTCGACCATCCGGCCGAGCATCGACCCGAGGCCGACGATGATCGCCACCGAGCCGAGCACCTTGCCCATCCCCTCGATCATCACGAGGACGACGTCGGCGATCGGGATGCCCGCGACGATCGCGGTGCCCATGGCGACCAGGAGCAGCGAGACGTAGGCGGAGAACTCGAACTTGATGACGAACACGAGCAGCACGAGGATCGCGATCAGCGCGATCGCGAGCAGCATTCCGACGCCCATGACTCAGCCCTCCGGGTTCGGCGCGACGACGGTGACGACCGCGGAGTCGTCCGCGGCCTCCTTGCCCTGGGCCTCGCCGAGCAGGTACAGCTGCTCGGCGGCCGCGGCGACCGGGGTCGCCAGGTGCACCGACTTGGCGGCGGTCGTGACGATGCCCATGTCCTTGACGAAGATGTCGAGGCGGCTCTTGACCTCCGCGCCGCCCTCGTCGTAGGCCTGCAGCATCCGCTGCCCGCGGTCGCCGAGCATGAACGAGGCGGCGGCACCGGCCATGAGGGCGTCGAGCGCGAGCTTCGGGTCCAGGCCCAGAGCCCGGGCCAGCGCGAGCGCCTCGCCCGCGGCCGCGATGTGCACCCCACACAACAGTTGGTTGACGGTCTTCATCGCCTGGCCGTCGCCGGCCTTGTCGCCGACCCGCACGAGGGTGCCGGCCATGGCGTCGAGCACGGGCTGGGTGGCGGTCCACGCGTCGTCGTCCGCGCCGACCGTGACGAGCAGGTCGCCGGCGCCGGCCCGCACCGGGCCGCCGGAGATCGGGGCGTCGACGATGCGGTGCCCGGAGTCGGTGAGCCGGGCCGCGACGTCGCGGACCGCGTCGACGCCGACGGTCGAGGTGAGCAGCACGGTGGCGCCCGCGGGCAGCGTCTGCACGACCCCGTCGGGGCCGTACAGCGCGTCGTCGAGCTGGGCGGCGTTGCGCACGGCGAGCAGCACGACGTCGGCGCCCGCGGCGGCCTCGCGGGCGCTGCCGCAGCCGGTGACGCCGGCCTGCGCCGCCAGGTCGAGGCGAGGCTGGGCGATGTCGAAGCCGCGCACCGCGGCCCCGTGGTCGACGAGGTTGGTCGCCATGGGCAACCCCATGGCGCCGAGGCCGAGGACGGCGACGGTGACGTCACTCAGTGTGGACATGAGATCTCTTCTTTCTCTGCGGTTTGTTGTGCAGGGATGGGACAAGCGGTTGTGTCGTGTGATGAGGACAAGCTGCGGTCAGGCGCACAGGGTGTCGACGACGTCGGCCAGGGACTGCTCGTCACCGACGTTGCCGGCGAAGACGATGTAGGGGATGCCGACGGCCGGGCCGTCGACCGGCTCCCACAGCGAGACGATGCCGGGCAGCATCGGGCCGCGCACGAACGCGCGGGTGATCTGCAGGCCGAGGGTGGCGACGTCGGAGGAGGTGATGCCGCCCTTGGCGACGACGAAGCGCGGAGCCTGTTGGGCGAGGGTCTGGCGCACCACGTGCACGACCGCGGCCGAGACCTGACGGGCGATGTTCAGGGAGGCGTCGGCGTCGTCGCCGCGCACCAGCACTCGGCTCGTGCGCACGACGACATTGCCGTCGGCGAGCCCGGCGACGACCTGGCTCACGATGTCGGCGAGGTGCGCATCGCGACGCTCGGCGTCGAGCACGGCGGCCACGTCGATCTCGATCTCGGTGGGGGCGCGGCGCTCGCGCAGCGCGTCGAGCTGGCGGGTGGTCAGGCCGACGTGGGAGCCCACGACGATGAGCCCGCCCGTCGTGCGCGCGCCCTGGCCGGTGATGGCCTGGACGTCCTGGCTGGTCAGCGGGGTGCGCGGGGTCTGGCCGATGCGACCGCGGCCGAACGGGGGGCCCACCCGGTAGACGAACCTCTTGCCGCCCTGCTCGGCCTGTTCGAGCCCCAGCGCGAGCAGGAGGAGATCGTTTTCGTCGACGATGTCCGGGGCGACGACCTGGCCCTCGGTGACGCCGGCGAGCACCTGCGCGACCGCCTCCGGGCCCGAGCGCAACGTCGCCAGGTCGATGAGCACGACGTCGTCGGCGGCGATGCTGCCGCCGGACTTTTCGGCGACCCAGTCGCGCAGGTTCGAGGACTCATAGCCGAATGTCGCGTCCTTGGCGAACTCGCTCTCGCCGACCGGGGTGAAGCCGGCGGCGGCCGAGCCCGCGTAGTGCACGCCGTGCACGGTGAGGCGGCCGGCCTCGGGAAAGGCGGGCACGAGCACGATGCCGTCGATCGGGCTCCCGGCCTGTTCGAGCACGTGGGCCAGGGTGTTCGGCTCGAGCGGGAAGTGGCCGCGCAGGGTGGAGTCGCTGCGGGAGACGAAGCCGACGGGCACGCCGGTGGCGCGTGACGCCTCCAGGGCGGCGGTGGCGACCTCGCGGTTACGCTGCTCGGCGTCCGCGGCGTCGAGGGAGCGGCTGTTCGTCATGACGTAGACGGCGGGCTCGCCCTGCTGGAGGGCCCAGGTGAGGTCCTCGACCGACCAGCCGGTGAGCACCGGCAGGTCGGCGACGGACTGCGTGCCGGTCGGGTCGTCGTCGAGCACGACGAGCACGCGGCCCGACTCCCGCACGCTGCTCGCCACCTGCGCGGGGTCGACGGCCGGTCCCTGCGGGACGCCCTCGACGAGTTCGGCCAGTGTTGCCATTCCTACTCCTTCGTAAGGGTGTTGTCAGAGGTCAGAGGTCAGAGGTTAAGAGTCCGTGGGCTATGGCCTGTGCGTCGGGCCTTGGGCGGTCGGGGCGGCTCAGGGCCCCTCAGAGGCTCAGGCTCTCGGGGGCTCAACGACTGACGGGCTCACAGGTCCTCGCGGGTCTGTTCGATGTGGGCGAGCATGGCAGCCTCGGCCTGCTCGCGGGTGCCGGAGGACAGCGCCGCCAGGATCTGCTCGTGCTTGGCGATGGCCCGGGTGCGCACGCGCGGCTTGGACGAGGTCTCCCAGCGGGCCGCGCGCAGCAGGTCGTCGATGGGCCGGAAGAGCACGCCGACGAAGGGGTTTCCGCAGCCGTCGAGGATGATCTGGTGGAACTCCAGGTCGGCCTCGACGAACTCGGCGACGTCGGCCTCGGCGTCGGCCCGGCGCATCCGCTCGACGCAGCGCCGCAGCCCGGTCAGGTCGTCGGGGCCGTGTGCGGCCGAGAACAGTCCGGTGGCGGCGGTCTCGATGAAGCGGCGCACCTCGACGAGCTGCTCGGCGGTGCGGCGCCCGTCTCCGCTGGCGCCGGCGGCGCGGGCGACCAGGTCGACCGAATCCCACCGGCTCACCGGGTTGGCGAACGTGCCGCGGCCCTGCTCGACCCGCAGCACGCCCTTGGTTTTGAGCACCTTGACGGCCTCGCGCAGGGTGAGCCGGCTGACCTGCACCTCCTGCGCGAGGTCCTGCTCGCGCGGCAGCGGCCGCTCGTCGAACTCCCCCGCGACGATGCGCGCGACGAGGCGTTCGACGGCCTCGTCGACTCGGGTCGCGCTCATCGTCGGCTCCTTCGCCGTTGGGATAAGTCCTCTGAGGTCTGATGTTAGCGAGGGACCTGGCGGTGCACAACCCCTCCCCCGGCGCGTGTGTCGATGCGCGACGGCGCGAGGCGACGGCGCGGGGACCTACCGGGGCCGCAGCAGAGTGGCTGGCAGTCCAAAACGGAGTGGTTGTCGGCACAAAACCGTTGCGCCGCAACAGGAAAGCGGATGAGCCGGCCGATACGCCGGATCCTGTCGAGGGCGGTCATCCATCTCGGGGGCACGTTGCCGTGACCCTCTAGCGACCTACCCGTGCGCTCGGGCGGGCAGCCCTCGAACGCGCACTGTCTGGTCTTGCTCCGGGTGGGGTTTACCGAGCCGCCCCAGTCACCTGGGGCGCTGGTGGTCTCTTACACGCACCGTTTCACCCTTACCCGCGCCTACCCGGCCGTGGCCGAGCGGTTCGCGGGCGGTCTGTTTTCTGTGGCACTGTCCCGCGGGTCACCCCGGGTGGCCGTTAGCCACCACCCTGCCCTACGGAGTCCGGACGTTCCTCGGCGGCCGGCCCGGCGCGAGCCGGGCGCGGCCGACGCGACCGCCTGGCCGACTCATCCGCCCGCCCAGGATAGCCGTGCCCCCCGCGGGTCGAGACGAAGCTGGCTGACATACTCGCCGGGGAGGCCGCCGACGGCGGGCATCACCGCAGCTCACGAGGGCGTCGCCGCGGCCGGGATCCGAGTGTGTCAGCCAACTTCGTCTCGCCCCCCGCCACGCCGCCCCGCCGCGACCGCCCGCGCCGCCCGCGCCGCCCGCGCCGGCGGGCGAAGGAAGGTCGCGACCTGCGGCAGGTGAGTGACGACGACCACCTGCGCGCGCCCGTCAGCGGCCGGCGATCTCGAAGCTCACCCGCCGGGCCTCGATGTCGGCCTCGAGGAGCCGAACCCGCACGGCGTCACCGGCGGCGGGCGCGGCCGCGCCCTCCGGGCGGCGGCACGGCGCGACGATCGCGGGGTCGATGAGGGCGACGACGTAACCCTTCTCGCCGCGGTCGTCGACGACGACCGCGGCGAACTCCTGACCCACCTGGTCGTGCAGCTCGGCGGCCTCGACGGCGTCGGTGCAGGCCCGCTCGATCGCGGACGCGCGCCGGTCGCCGGCGCGCATGATCTCGGGCAGCTCCGGCAGCGCCGCCCGCACCCAGTCGGGCACCTCCTCGCCCGCGCTCAGGGCGGCGCACGCGGCCAGGCCGAAGCGGTCGACGAGCCGGCGCAGGGGCGCGGTGACGTGCGCGTACGCGGCCGCGACCGCCGCGTGCTCCACCTGCTCGGGGCGGGTTCCGTCGAAGGGCGTGTACCCGGCTCCGCGGAACAGACCGGTCGCCTCGTGGATGATCGCCAAGTGCACCGGGTCGGTGCGGTCGAGCCCGCGCAGGAACGCCCCGTAACTCTGCTCCTGGGGCCACGACAGACCGTGGGCGGCGACGACGCGCCGGAACCGGCTCACGGCCTTCTCGTCCGGTGGCGGCATCGTGCGCAGGATGCCGACGCCGCCCTGCAGCATGAGGTCGGCCGCGGCCATGCCGGTCAGCAGCGAGATCTGGGCGTTGTAGTCCTCGACCGGGGCCGGCGGGCGGTAGCGCAGCCGGTAGACCGCGTCGGGGCCGCTGCCCTCGACGTGCACCTCCTGTTCGGGCATCGGCAGGCTCGCGCCGCCGCGGGCCAGCTCGAGGTCTATCCGGCGGGGGCCGACCTGCGCGAGCAGCTCGATGACGCGGGGCGCCCGGCCGGCGTCGAGGTCGGCCTGCACCGAGGCGTAGTCGAGCTGGGCGCGGCTGCGCACGCGGGCCCGGTACACCTGCGTCTCGGCGACCACCGCGTCGGCGTCGAGCCGCAGGTCCCACACGTAGGCGCTGCGCTCGGAGTCGGGCAGCAGGCTCGCGGCGCCCTCGGAGAGCACCGCCGGATGCAGCGGGCTGCGGCCGTCGGGCAGGTAGAGGGTCTGCACCCGGCGCCGCGCCTCGAGGTCGACGGCCCCGCCGGGTGCGACGAAGGCGGGCACGTCGGCGATCGCGTAGCGCACCCGGTAGCCCGAGCCGTCGGCGTCGATGGCCAGCGCCTGGTCGAGGTCCTTGCTGCCCGGCGGGTCGATAGTGATGAACTCGACGCCGGTCTCGTCGCGTTCCGGCGGCGTCGTCGACCGCGCCGCCTCCTGCGCCTCCGCGAGCACCTCGGGCGGAAACTCGTCCGGCACCTCGTTCTCCGCGCGGATCTTCGCGAAGGCGGCGGTCAGCGCCGCCGCGCCGGTTTCGGGCCGGAGTCGGACACGTCGCAGCGTCATGTCCCTACCTTAGGAGCGTGTTGATCCTGCTCCCGCCGTCGCAGTCCAAGGCTCCCCGCCGCCGCGGCGCCCCGATGCGGCCCGATCGGCTGTCGTTCCCCGTGCTCGCGCAGACCCGCGACCAGGTCACCCAGGCCCTCGCCGACGTCGGAGGCGGGGTCGAGGGGGCCCGGCTGCTCGGGCTCCCGCACACCCTCGCCGACCAGGTCGATCAGAACCTCGCGCTGCATCAGGCCCCGGCGACCCCGGTCGCGCAGCTGTACACCGGGGTGCTCTACGACGCCCTCGAGGTCGCGTCCCTCACCGGACCGGCGCGGGCGCGGGCGACCCGCTGGATCGTCGTCGTCAGCGCCCTCTACGGGGCGGTGCGGCTGCGCGATTCGGTCGCGCCCTACCGGTTGTCGATGTCGACGAAGGTGCCGGGGCTGCCCGCGCTGCCGGCCCTGTGGCGGCCGGTGCTCGACGAGGCGCTCACCCCGGCCGCCGCCCGCGGCCTCGTCGTCGACACGCGGTCGGCCCACTACGTCGCGGCCTGGCGGCCGACGGGTGACGCGGCGGCACGGTGGGTGCACATCGCGGTCCCCGGCGCGACCCACGGCGCCAAGCACACCCGCGGCCTCGTCGTGCGCACGATCTGCGAACACGGGCTGGACGCCCGCACCCCGACCGGGCTCGCCGAGGCGCTCGATGCACACCTGCGCGCCGACCGGGGCTTCCGCGCCGACCTCGCCGAACCCGACCGCCCCGGCCGTCCCTGGCAGCTGCGCATCACCCCCGCCCACCCGTGACCCAACGTCCGCCAACGTCCGTGAAAACTGCGTGTCGTGGTGAGAACTGCAGTCCGGACTGCAGTTCTCACCACGACACGCAGTTTTGAGGGAAGGTCGGCGAGGTTCGGGGGGATGCGCGGCGAAGGTCGGCGACGCGGGGGTGTGCCGCGACATGCGGGGGGCGGAGACGGTCAGTCGCGCAGGTGGGAGGTGTCGTTAACGAACTCGACGGAGACGGCGCCGTCGGGCCAGACCCGCACCGACGTCATCGACGCCGGGGCGATCGCCAGGCGCCAGACGTGCTCGAGGTCGGCGCCGAGCACGTGCCCGAGCACCGCGAGGATGGCCATGCGGTGGGTCGCGACGACCACGGTGCCGCCGGCGGCGACCTCGCGTTCGTAGGCCGCGACGACGCGCTCCTCGAGGTCGGCGTGGCTCTCCCCACCGGGGCAGGCGGCCTGCGCGTCGCGACGCAGGCGCTGCAGGCCGTCCGGGTCGGAGGCGGCGAGCTCGGCGATCGTGCGGCCCTCCAGGTCGCCGTAATCCTGCTCGTCCCAGTCGGACTCCGCGGCGCACGGCACGCCGAAGCGCGCGGCGACGAGCTGGCCGGTGCGGTGCGCCCGGGTCAGGCTCGAGGCGACGACGCGGACCGGGTCGGGACCGTCTCCGAGGTGCCGATCGCCCAGAAAAGCGTGCAATGCGGCGGCGAGCCGGTGCGCCTGCCGCTGCCCCTCGCCGTCGAGGTCGAGGTCGGCGCCGCCGCGGCCGGCGAGGCGCCCGTCGCGGTTGGCCTCCGTGACGCCGTGCCGCACGAGCACCACCCG
>NZ_BCNQ01000035.1 GCF_001515525.1 Piscicoccus intestinalis NBRC 104926
GGGCTGCGCCGGCTGAGCGGGCGCCTCGGGCAGAGCGGGCTCAGCTGCCTCGGCGGGCCCGTCAGGCTCAGCGGGCCCGTCAGGCTCAGCGGGTCCATCGGGCGAACCGGGCTCGTCGCCCCCCTCCCCCGCGCCGGCGGAGCGCTGCCACGGCCGCCGGGTGACGCTCGTGCCGTCCATGCCGTCGTTGCTCAGCTTGTCGGCGGCCTTGTTGCGCTCGCGGGGAATCCAGCGGTAGACGACGACGCCGCCGGCCTTCTCGATGCGCTTGGAGATCTCGCGGGCCTGCGCGGCGAGGCGCTTCATGTCCTCGTGCTTGATCTTCCAGCGCCCGCTCATCTGCTCGACGACGAGCTTGGAATCCATCCGCACCTCGATCGCGGCGCGGTCGTCGATCATCTCGGCCTCGGTGAGCCCGACGACGAGTCCGGTGTATTCGGCCACGTTGTTGCTGGCCTTGCCGAGGGGCTCCGCGCGCTCGGCGAGCACCTCCCCGGAGGCGGCGTCGCGCACGAGTGCGCCGAAGCCGGCGACCCCGGGGTTGCCGCGGGAGCCGCCGTCGGCTTCGACGAGCAGGCGGCGGGCGGTCACAGACCGGACTCGGCGGTGCGCACGAGGATCCGGCGGCATTCCTCGCAGCGGACGACCTCGTCGTCCGGCGCCTGGGCGATGCGGCGCAGGTCGGCGCCCATGATCTCCAGGCGGCAGCCGCCGCAGCGGCGCTGCACGAGCTCGGCGGCGCCAATGCCCGTCTGGGCGCGGATCTTCTCGTACAGGGCCAGCAGGTCTTCCCCGACCCCGCCGGCCACGTTGGCGCGCCGCCGGCCCAGGTCGTCCTCCTCGGTGGCGATCTCCGCCAGCGCGGCATCCCGCGCGGCGACGGCCTGCTCGACCTGCCCGCGCATCGTCTCGTGCTCACCCTCGAGGCGGGCGACGTCGGCGTCGAGCCCCTCGGCGCGCTCCATGACCTCGAGCTGCTCGTCCTCCAACTCGGCCTGGCGACGGGCCAGCGAGCCCAGCTCGTGCTGCATCGCCTGCAACTCCTTGGCGCTGCCCTGCCCGGCGTCGAGCCGCGACTGGTTGCGGGCGGCGCGGTCGCGCACCTGCTGCACCGCCGCCTCCGAGCGGTTCACCTCGCGCTGCACGTCGTCGCGGGCGGTCATCGCCCGCACGAGCTCGTCGTCGAGCGCCGAGAATCGGGCCGCGATCTCGTCGTGCTCCCGCGCCTGCGGCAGGTTCGCGCGCCGGTGCGCCAGCTGCGCCACCCGGGTGTCGATCGCGGCGAGGTCGAGCAGCCGCCACTGCCTGCTGGGGTCGGCCTTCACATGTCTCCTTCGGATGGCGCCGTGATGTCGACGGCGTCGGCAGAGCCCTCGATGTCGTCGATGTCGAGGGCCCCGACGACGAACGTCCACGGATCGGTGCACAGGTCGCTGACGTCGGTGTCCACGCTAACGCCGGCGAACCGGGCCGCGAGACCGGCCCGCAGGTCGTCGGCCGCGCGCCGCAACCACAGCGACTCGCTGGCCCAGTGACCGGCGTCGATGAGGTAGGGCGGCCCGCCGCGGGCCTCCTCCCGGGCCTCCGAGGCCGGGTGGTGGCGCAGGTCGGCGGTGACGTAGACGTCGGCGCCCGCCGCGCGCACCTCGTCGAACAGCGAGTCGCCCGCGCCCCCGAGCAGGGCCACGCGGGTCACCGGTGCCGACGGCGGCCCGCTGACCCGCAGGCCACCGGGCGCGGCGGGCAGCCGCGAGGCGAGGCGACGGGCGAAGTCACGCAGCGAGACCGACTCCGGCAGCTCACCCACCAGGCCCATCGGGATGCCGTCGGGCTCGGCGAGCGGCCGCGTCGAGTCGAGCCCGCAGGCCGCCGCGAGCGCGGAGTTCACCCCGACCGCGGCGCTGTCGGCGTTGGTGTGCGCGACGTACAGGGCCAGGTCGGCGACGACGAGCGCCGTGACCGTCGCGCCCTTGGCGTGCGTGGTGGCCACCGAGTGGATGCCGCGCAGCAGCAGCGGGTGGTGGGTGACGAGCAGGTCGGCCCCCGCGTCGACCGCCTCCTGCACGACGGCCAGCGTCGGGTCGACGGCGAAGTGCACGCGCCGCACGGGCTGGTCGGGGTCGCCTGCGACGAGCCCGACCTGGTCCCACGACTGCGCCAGCGCCGGCGGGAACAGCTCCTCCAGCTGCGCCACGACGTCACGCAGCAGAACCTCCGGCTCGCTCATGCCGCGACCCCCGTCCTGCTCCCGGTGAGGTCACGGGCGTGCACCTGCCGGATGGTCAACGCATGCCTCCTGGAGTCGGTCAGCTGATCGCGGGCGCGGGCGTGCGCCGAGTGGGGGCGAGAGTGGGCCCGGCCGGGTTCGAACCGACGACACCCGCGGTGTAAACGCGGTGCTCTACCACCTGAGCTACAGGCCCTCGACGCCCGACATTGTGTCAGCCGCGGGCGGTGATCGACGCCAACGCCTCGTGGAAGCCGGAGAAGTCGCGGCGGCTGCCGGGGTCGTTGACGAGCGCCCAGCGCACCACGCCGTCGGTGTCGACGAAGAACGTGCCGCGCCGCGCGAACCCGGCGTTCTCCTCGAACACCCCGTACTGCGAGGCCACCTGCCCGTGCGGCCAGAAGTCCGACAGCAGCGGGAAGAAGTAGCCCTCCTGGTCGGCCCAGGCCCGCAGGGCGAACACCGGGTCGCACGAGAGCGCGACGACCGCGCTGTGTTCGTTCTGGAACGCGCCGAGATCGTCGCGGATCTCCGTCAACTCCCCGGTACAGATCCCGGAGAACGCGAACGGGTAGAACACGATGAGTACGCCACTGTCGGAGCGCAACTCACGCAGGGAGACGGTCGCGCCGTACTGGTCGCTCAGCGAGAAGTCGGGGGCGACGTCGCCCACCCCGATGCGGGTGTCAGCCATGAGGCCAGTCTGCCCGCTGGGCGCGGTTCCGTCAGCGCCGGGCACCGGTCTTCGGTGCGACGAGGCGGGTGCCGGACCACTGCGGCGTGAGGTTGACGCTCGCGCTGGCGTTCAGGCCGGCGGTGCCGGCGGCCTCCGCGACGTCGCTGGGGTCGACCTCCCCGGGGCGACCGACCTTCGGGGTGAGCAGGACGATGAAGCCCTGGTCCTCCAGGGTGGTCAGGGCGTCGACGAGGGCGTCGGTGAGGTCGCCGTCCTCCTCGCGCCACCACAGCAGCACGCCGTCGACGACGTCGCCGTAATCTTCGTCCTCGAGGTCGCCTTCGACCGTCTCCTCGATCTGCATCCGCAGGTCGTCGTCGACGTCGTCGTCATAGCCGAGCTCGAGAATGACCTGGCCCGCGGCGAAACCGAGTTTGGTCACCGCCGACGTAGGCGGGGATCCGACCACGCGTTCGTACCTCCTGTGCTGTACCGGTGCTCACCGGAAAAACCGAATGGAACTCGTCCCGATGGGACGCAATCAAGCCCTAGTCCAGCGGTTCGATCGTGTTTGTGCAAGCATGGCGCCTCCTGTTCGCCCGTTCCGCGCCATCTCGCCCGGCCTCGGCGAGGCGTCGGAGCGGGGTCGCTGGGGTAGGAGGCAGCCGATGGGACGCATCACCCGCCGCGCGCCCGCGCGTCGCGTCACCCTCGGTGAACACGGCCCGATCGTCGACGGGCGCGCCGACACCCTGGCCGTCGAGGAGCCGCTGGAGATCCGCGTCGACGACGCGGCGGTGACGGTCACCATGCGCACCCCCGGCGACGACTTCGACCTGGCCCTGGGCTGGCTGCACGCCGAGGGCCACATCGCCGCCGCCGCCGACGTGCGAACCCTCATGCACTGCAACGACACCGACGAGGACGGGCGCCCGACGTTCAACGTCGTCGACGTGACCCCCGCCCCGGGCGTCGTCTTCGACATCACGCCGCGCGCGAGCACGACGACGAGCGCGTGCGGCATGTGCGGCGCGCAGAGCATCGCCGACACCCGCCGGCGCTCCCGCTACGACCTGCGCGACGACCGCACGACGTTCGACCCGGCGCTGCTCTCGGGCCTGCCGCACCGGCTCCGGGAGCGGCAGCCGGGTTTCGCCCGCACCGGTGGCCTGCACGCGGCGGGCATCGTCGACGCGACCGGCGAACCGCTGTGCGTGCGCGAGGACGTCGGCCGGCACAACGCCGTCGACAAGGTCATCGGCTGGGCCCTGCGCCAGGAGCTGCTGCCGCTGCGCGGGTGCGTGCTCGTCGTCAGCGGCCGGGCGGGCTACGAGCTGGCGCAGAAGGCGGTGCTCGCCGGCATCCCGGCGATGGTGTCGGTGTCGGCCACGACGTCGCTGGCCGTCGAGCTGGCCCGCGAGAGCGGCCTGACGCTCGCCTCTTTCGTGCGCGGCGACCGGCTGACCATCTACAGCGACGCGGGCCGGGTGGTCGGGCTCGACCCGGCGTTCTCCGCGGGATCCCAGGGGCCGCCGAAGGGCATCACGCAGGCGTAGGTGTCAGGATTGCCCTACCGACGGCCCCCTACCGGGTGAGCCGGCACGAACCGGAAGAAAGGACTCCCGTCGTGCGCCGCGAGGACACCGCCCCGATCATCAACGGACTGCCCAGCAACCTGCCGGACATCGATCCGGAGGAGACCGAAGAATGGCTCGGCTCGATGGAGGCGGTCATCGAGGAATCCGGCACGCAGCGGGCCCGCTATCTCATGCTGCGGCTGTTGGAGCAGGCCCGCGTGCGGCAGGTCGGGGTGCCGTCGCTGCGCACGACCGCCTACGTCAACACGATCCCGCTCGAGCAGGAACCGTGGTTCCCCGGCGACGAGCAGATGGAGCACGCGTTCCGCCGGCTCGTGCGCTGGAACGCGGCGATCCTCGTGCACCGCGCCCAGCGCCCCGGAGTCGGTGTCGGCGGCCACATCTCGACGTACGCCTCGGCCGCCACGCTGTACGAGGTCGGGATGAACCACTTCTTCCGCGGCCAGGACCACCCCGGCGGCGGTGACCAGGTGTTCTTCCAGGGCCACGCCGCCCCCGGCATGTACGCCCGCGCCTACCTCGAGGGTCGCCTCACCGAGGACCGCCTCGACGGGTTCCGGCAGGAGAAGAGCCACGTCGTCGACGGGTTACCGCACGCGCTGCCCTCCTACCCGCACCCGCGGCTCATGCAGGAGTTCTGGCAGTTCCCCACCGTCTCCATGGGGCTGGGGCCGATCAACGCGATCTACCAGGCGCAGTTCAACCGCTACCTGCACAACCGCGGCATCAAGGACACCTCCGACCAGCACGTCTGGGCCTTCCTCGGAGACGGTGAGATGGACGAGGTCGAATCCCGCGGCGCCCTGCAGCTGGCGGCCTTCGAGGAGCTCGACAACCTCACGTTCGTCGTCAACTGCAACCTGCAGCGCCTCGACGGCCCGGTGCGCGGCAACGGCAAGATCATCCAGGAGCTGGAGGCGTTCTTCCGCGGCGCCGGCTGGAACGTCATCAAGGTCATCTGGGGCCGCGGCTGGGACGACCTGCTCGCCGCCGACAACCAGGGTGCGCTGGCGCACCTCATGAGCTCGACGCCCGACGGCGACTACCAGACGTTCCGCGCCAACGACGGCGCCTATATCCGGGAGAACTTCTTCGGGCGCGACCCGCGCACCCGCAAGCTCGTCTCCAGCTGGAGCGACGAGGACATCTGGTGGCGGCTCAAGCGCGGCGGCCACGACTACCGCAAGGTGTACGCAGCCTACGACCGGGCGGTGCGTCACGTCGGCCAGCCGACGGTCATCCTCGCCAAGACGATCAAGGGCTACACGCTCGGCCGCAGCTTCGCCGGCCGCAACGCGACCCACCAGATGAAGAAGCTGGCGATCGAGGACCTCAAGGCGCTGCGCGACACCCTGCACATCCCGATCAGCGACGAGGTGCTGGAGAAGGACCCGTACCTGCCGCCGTACTACCACCCCGGCATGGACGACGAGCGGGTGCAGTACGCGATGGAGCGGCGCGCCAAGCTCGGCGGGCACGTGCCCGAGCGCCGGGTGCCGACCGACAAGATCCACCTGCCCGGCGACGAGGCCTACGCGGGCATGCTCAAGGGCTCGGGCAAGCAGCAGGTGGCCACGACGATGGCGTTCGTGCGGCTGCTCAAGGAGCTCATGCGCGACAAGGAGTTCGGCAAGCGGGTCGTGCCGATCATCCCCGACGAGGCCCGCACGTTCGGCATGGACAGCTTCTTCCCGACGAGCAAGATCTACAACCCGCACGGGCAGAACTACACCTCGGTCGACGCCGAGCTCATGCTCGCCTACCGGGAGTCCGAACAGGGGCAGATGCTGCACCTGGGCATCAACGAGGCGGGCTCGGTCGCGGCCTTCACCGCCGCCGGCTCCTCGTACTCCACGCACGGCGAGCCCATGCTGCCGATCTACGTCTTCTACTCGATGTTCGGTTTCCAGCGCACCGGAGACGGTCTGTGGGCCGCCGCCGACCAGATGAGCCGCGGCTTCCTCATCGGCGCGACAGCTGGCAAGACGACGCTGGCCGGCGAGGGCCTGCAGCACATGGACGGGCACTCCCCGCTGCTGGCCGCGACGAACCCGGCGGTGATCAGCTACGACCCGGCCTACGCCTACGAGATCGCGCACATCGTCAAGCACGGTCTCGAGCGCATGTACGGGAAGGACCCGCACGACGAGATCTTCTACCTGACGGTCTACAACGAGCCGGCCGTGCAGCCCGCCCAGCCCGAGGGCATCGACACCGAGGGCATCCACAAGGGTATGTACCTGCTGAAGACCGGGGAGCCGCCGCAGGGTCAGGACCTCGACGAGTCGCCGCGGGCCCAGCTGCTCGCTTCCGGGGTCGGGGTGCCCTGGGCGCTGGAGGCTCAGCAGCTGCTGCGCGACGACTGGGGCGTCGTCGCCGATGTGTGGTCGGTGACGTCGTGGACGCAGCTGCGCCGCGACGCGATGTCGGCCGACGACGAGCACCTGCTCGCGCCCGACCAGCCGCGCCGCATCCCGTACGTCACCGAAAAACTCATGGATGTGCCCGGCCCGGTCATCGCCACCAGCGACTACATGAAGCAGGTGCAGGACCAGATCGCGCCCTGGGTTCCCGGCGACTACCACGCGCTGGGCGCCGACGGCTTCGGCTTCTCCGACACCCGGCCGGCGGCCCGTCGGTTCTTCCGCATCGACGGTCCCTCGATGGCGGTCGCCACCCTCCTGGCGCTCGGCGAACGCGGCGACATCGACCCCGCGCTGGCCGCGAAGGCCGCCGCGCAGTACCGCATCGACGACCCGACCTCCGGGGCCTCCGGCAACGAGGGCGGCGACGCCTGACGCACGTTCGGCCGCGGCTCGCCCGCCCCGTGACCAGGGGCGATCGAGCCGTGGCCGGCGTGTGTGTGGGTGCGGTTCGCGCCCGGGTGCGGGAGGCCCGCCGCCCTGCGAATCCGGTTGCCCGACCTCGGATCCGGGCTGTCTGGTACCTCACTCACCGCACACTTCTTCGAGCATCCGCCGGTTGCGCAAGCAACTGCGGGCGTACGATGTGGCAATGCTCCAATTAGGTAAGACTCAAGGGTCGGAAGCCGCAACGACTGGCGACTACGACGGCCCATACAACCCGTGGCTGGAGCATTTCCACCGGTTGGGCTCTCACGCACTGAAGCTGATGGCCCTGACGGTGGCACTCCAGCGCGATGTGCTCCACGTCTATCGGGATCTCGGCAAGATGTACGGTGAGCCGAAGTTCCTGCAGCGGTACCAGGCCTACGTCGAGAAGGTCACCGGTGCCAACGTGCAACTCGTCGAGTCGCTCTCGCGCGACTACGACAAGCCCGAGTTCGGCCTCCAGTTCACCGAGATCGAGGGACACAAGGTTCCGGTGCGCGAGGAGATCGCAGCCAGCAAGCCGTTCGGCAACCTGTTGCACTTCCAGCGTGACACCGACCGCAACGACCCGAAGTTCCTGCTCGTGGCACCCCAGTCGGGGCACTACGCCACGCTGCTGCGACCGACGGTGGAGCGGTTGATGCAAGAGGGCGACGTCTACATCACCGACTGGCTCAACGCCCGCGACGTGCCGACGGAGGCGGGGCAGTTCGACCTCGACACGTACGCCGACTACGTGCGGGAGTTCACCGAGTTGCTCGGGCCCGAGGTCAACGTGCTCGCGATCTGCCAGTCGACGGTGCCGTCGGTCATGGCGATCTCGCGCATCGCCGAAGAGAATCCGGAGAAGCAGCCGGCGACCCTGACGGTCATGGCGGGTCCGCTCGACCCGGGCGCGGCACCGACGGAGGTCACCAAGCTGGCCGACAAGATGCACCTGCCGAGCTACCTGCGCACCTTCATCACGGAGGCGCCCAACGGCCGCAAGGTCTACCCCGGGTACGTGCAGCTCATGTCGTTCATCGCGATGAACCCGAAGAACCACTTCTCCTCGCACCGCGAGCTGTACAACCACTACGTCGCGGACGACACGCACCCCGACGTCGTGCGCATCGAGCGGTTCTACCGGGAGTACTTCGCGGTGGCCGACCTGACCGCCGAGTTCTACGCCGACACGGTCAAGCGCGTGTTCATCAACAAGGAGCTCGCCAAAGGCACGATGACGTACAACGGCCGCCCGGTGAACCCCGAGGCGATCACGTGCCCGATCATCGGCATCGAGGGTGCGATGGACGACATCTCGGCGCCCGGCCAGACGCGCGACTTCCTGGACCGGTTCACCGGCTCCAGCGACGTCTCGTTCTACGAGCAGGCGCACGCCGGTCACTACGGCGTGTTCGCCGGTGGCCACTGGCGTCGTGACATCGCCCCGCGGATCCTCGACAAGGTCCACGAGGTCTTCAAGGCCAAGGGGCTGGAGTTCACCAAGCCGCAGAACGAGACCATTCCGGTCGAGCCGTACCAGCCGGTCGTCGCCGCCTGAGGCGCGCACGACACGACGAATGGGCCGGGAGCTGGTGCTCCCGGCCCGTTCGTGTTGGCCCGATCGGTGTTGTCGGGCGGCGTCAGCGCTTGGTGAGGAACTGGCGGCGGGCCTCGACGCCGGTGTCCGGGTTGTCGGTGAACAGCCCGTCGATGCCGGTGCGCAGGTAGACCACCATCTCCTCGATCGCCCGCCCGTAGTCGGAGGCGGTGCCGCTGGTCTGCAGGCCTGGCT
>NZ_BCNQ01000036.1 GCF_001515525.1 Piscicoccus intestinalis NBRC 104926
CGGCCCTGAAGGCGCTCGGCCCCGAAGAGCCGCCGTTCTGAGTCGGTGTGCACCACGGGTGTGTGGACACGGTTTCGGATCGCGGTCGGCCCGATCGGATGCGAGGGTGAGGGCGCCCGGGCAGCCCTCTCGGGCCGAGTGCGAGGAGGCCCGCCATGTCCCACCCCGACCACGCCGGAGGGGGCGCGGCCGACGTCGCGGCCGATCGTCCGCCCCTCCCGCCCCGCCCGGTGAGCATCCGGCTGCCCGGCGTGCTGCTCGGCATCGGCCTGGGCGGCTTCCTCGACGGCATCCTGTTGCATCAGCTGCTGCAGTGGCACCACATGCTCTCCAGCTCGGGCCGCGACCGGCTCGGCCTCGACGTCTACGACCCTGCGACCGTGCCCGGACTGCAGATGAACACCGTGTGGGACGGCATCTTCCACACCACGACGTGGCTGTGCACGCTCGCCGGACTCGGCATCCTCTACGCACGGGTCAGCCGAGAGCGACGTGCCGTCTGGGGTTCGCGGGTGCTGTGGGGCTGGGTCCTGTTCGGGTGGGGGCTGTTCAACCTCGTCGAGGGGACCGTCAATCACCACCTCCTCGGCATCCACCACGTGCGCTCCGGTCCGAACGAACTCGCCTGGGACCTGGGATTCCTCGCTCTCGGAGCGGCGCTCATGTCGATCGGTTGGGGGATGACCCGCCGAGCGCGGCCGGCGCTCTGATGCACGACCACGGCTCCGGTGCACCGTTCGGTCCGGACCTGCTGTTGCCCGCCGTGGTGGCCACGCTGACGCTGGCCTACATTGTGCTCGCCCTGCGCGCGGCGGCAGTCGGCGGCGGCCGGTGGCCCGTGCGACGGTCAGCGGTGTTCGTTCTCGGAGCGGGTCTGGTGCTGTGGGCGCTGACCGGCCCGCTGGCCGCGGACGACACCTTCGCGGCGCACATGGCCAAGCACCTGCTCGTCGGCATGCTGGGGCCGTTCCTCATGGTGCTCGGCGCGCCGATGCGGCTGCTGCTGCGCTGGGGGCCGCGGGCCTGGCGATCCCGGATCGGGGCACTCCTGCACGCGCGACCCGTCCGGTTCGTCGCCCACCCGGTCGTTGCACTGATCCTGGCCGTCGGTCTGCTGCCGGTGGTGTACGCGACGCCCCTGCATTCCGCGGCCACCGCCTCCGCGTGGGGGCATGCCGCGTTGCATGGACACTTTCTGGCCAGCGGCTACCTGTTCGCGTGGGTCATCTGCGGCCCCGACCCCGCACCCGCGCGCCCCTCCGTGCCCGCGCGGCTGGTCGTGTTGGGCGTCGCGGTGGCCGTGCATGCCACCGTCTCTCAGCTCATGTACGCCGGGTTCTTCCCCGCCGACGTCGAGCCCGTCGACCTGCGTCGCGGCGCCACGCTCATGTACTACGGCGGCGACCTCGTGGAACTTGCGCTGGCCCTGGTGCTGGTGACCCAGTGGCGACCCGGCCGAGCCGCCTCGGCAGCCGCAGCCGCGCCCGGCCCGACGAGGAGTCGGACAGGCCAGGCGCGAGCAGCCAACCGTTGACATGTGACTAAAAGGTCACCTATCGTCGTTCACGTGGACGACGACCTGGTGTTCAAGGCGCTGGCCGACCCGACGCGGCGGCTGCTTCTCGATGCGCTGTTCACCAAGGGTGGACGCACCCTCGGCGAGCTGGAACAGGTCGTGGCCGAACGCACGGAGATGACGCGATTCGGGGTGTCGAAACACCTCAAGCTGCTCGAGCAGGCCGACCTCGTCGTCTCTCGCAAGCAGGGCCGGGAGAAGCTGCACTACCTCAACCCGGTCCCCATCCGGTTGATCCACGACCGCTGGATCGACAAGTTCACGCAGCACCACGTCACGGCCCTGGCCGATCTCAAACGACAGCTGGAGGACAAGCCATGAGCAGCACCGACGACCTGACGATGACCGACGGCACCGACCGCAACGCACCCGACGTGCAGGTGTTCCGGGTCTACATCGAGGCGACCGCGCAGCAGGTGTGGGACGCCATCACGAGCAAGGAGTTCAGCACCAAGTACGGCTACGGCGGCGAGGTGTTCTACGACCTCGTCGCCGGCGGCGAGTACCGCAGCGACACCACCGCCGAGATGAAGCAGATGGGCATGGGCGACGTCGCGGTCACCGGCCAGGTGCTGGAGGCCGACCCGCCGCACCGACTCGTGCAGACCTGGATCGCCGCCTGGCACAGCGAGGAGACCACGCTGACGTGGGAACTCGTCGAGTACGGCGGCCCGCTCACCGGCCTGACCCTGACCCACGACTGCACCGGCGCGCAGAACACCGCCCGCGACATCGAGGGCACCGGCAACGCCGAGCAGGGTGGCGGCGGCTGGCCGTGGGTGCTCGCCGGCCTCAAGACCTACCTGGAGACGGGGCGCCAGATGGTCGGCTCCGGCTCCTGAGTCGACCACCCGCGGCGAGGCCGGTCGCCAGCCGGCCTCGCCGCGGTCCTGGGTCTATGCGCGGAATCCGGTTGTCGACCGCTCACTCTCGTGGAGGCGCGGAGCGTCTGGAGCCGGTTCGCTGCGACCTCGCCGGCCCGCTCTCGCAGGTTCGTGGGCTGCCCGGCAGGGCGTGCACGACGATCCCCTGCGCGGCGGCGGTCACCGCGAGGATGCCCGCCCGTGCGCCCGTCACAGCGGGAGGTCCGGGAACGGCTGCGGCCACGGCGAGGGCGGACACCAGCGCCGCAGCTCCTGCTCCGAGCGGTCCCCGAGCGGGATCGGACACGGGGGCGGCCAGCAGACCGTCGGCCGTGCCATGTCGTCGGGCGCAGGTCGCGGCCAGCACTCCCATCGGCCCGATACCGACGAGGACGTGCCCGTCACGACGGAGCCGGCCGTCGATGTCGTCGGTGCAGCACCCGTCTCGGCCGCGTGGGCCACCTGGCCGCCTGCGAACGAGGCGGCCAGCAGGCCCGCCACCGTGGCCGCTCGAGCCCGTGGGAATCGCCGGCGCGCCGCGGCGTTCGTCGTGTGTGTCATCTCGTCCTCCCGTGCCGTGCCTCGGGGGCCCCGATGTCATCGAGACCCGCCGAGGGTGTGTCCCTGACACCACGAGACTGCGAGCGCGACACCGGCTCCAGCATCGGCCTCGATGCTGATCTACGGCTACGTCAGCGCGATGACGCGACGAGGGGCTGCGGCATCCACGGCCGGCGAGCGGGCCTTCGGGCGAACGGTCGTCAGGCCCGGCCCGCGGGGATGCGGGCGCGCACGCGGAACGCCTGCGCCGTGCCGTCGGCCTCGACGTCGCCACCGAGTTCGGCGAGGCGTTCGGCGATGCCGCGCAGGCCCATGCCACACCCGTGACCCGACAGCGCCGCGTCGCGTCCGGCGCCGCCGACGCTGACGACGTGCGTGACCACCGAGTCGTCGTCGATCTGGAAGTGGATGCCGACCCGGCAGCCGCGGCCCTGGTGGCGCAGAGCGTTGGCCAGCGACTCCTGCACGACGCGCAGCACGGCGTGCTGCTCGGCCGGCGGGAGGGCGGCGACGGCCTGAAGTCCGACCGTGCTCACGCGCAGACCGCACGCCCGCGTGCTGTCGACGAGTGCGCCGATGTGCGCGACCAGGTCACCGGAGCCGGTGCGAGCCGAGGGCTCGTCGGCGGGCTCCGGCGGTTCGGACAGGAAGCCCAGCAGGCTTCGCAGCTCCTGCATCGCGGACGTGCTCGTGGCCGTGATGTGCCCGAGCGCGTCGGTGACCCGGGGGTCCCCGGGCGGCAGGGCGCGGGCCCCGGCCGCCTGCATCGTGATCGCCCCGATCGTGTGCGACAGAACGTCGTGCAACTCCCGCGCCAGGGCGACGCGGTCCTGCTGGCGCGTCAGGTGCAGGCGCGCCGCGAACACCTCGTCGCGCAGCCGCAGCATCTGCGCGTTGCGGTAGGTCACCTGACCGGCCATCCACACGAGCGCGGTCAGCACCGCCCACAGCGCGGCGTTGAGCGCGGTGCCGAGGCGATCGACCCCGCTGAGCGCGGCGGCGTTGGCGGCGTTCAGCAGCCACGGGGCGGCACTGGCACTCAGGTATGGCCAGGCGCGGCGGGTCGGAATCCGGCGCGCCAGCTCGTAGAGGGCCAGCAGCAACGCCGTGAACGGCTGGTAGTGGGGCAGCAGCGCGCCCCAGGCCAGGGAGTACGCCCAGGCCACGGCGAAGCCGGTGGGTGCGTCGCGGCGTTCGTCGAGCAGCACGGCGAAGACCGCGACGGCGCCGATCACGACCACCCAGGTCGGCGCCGCACCGCCCCAGCGCAGCGACCCGTCTCCGCCCCACATGGCCAGGTCGAGCGCCGCGGCCGCGAGGCACACGCACACGCGCGACCAGCGGGGCCGCCACCGTCGCGGTGCGGCCCCGCTCTCGACGCGTGTCGACACCGGCTCCGTCAGCGGCACCCCCAACAGCCCGGCCACAGGTGGCACCACGGCGGACGGACGCCGCCCATCCGGGTGCTCTCCCGGCGTTCGAAGCCGGGGCCATCGGGCGCGGCCGGAGGCTGAGTCGGGTCGGCCGCGCCGGCCGCCAGCAGGAACTCCTCCAGGGCGGTGAAGCGCGCGGGGTCCTCGCCGAGGCTCGGAGTCGGGATGGGCGTGGGCTCCTCGGCGATCGGGAAGTCCAGTTCGACGGCGACGAGCTGGCCCGGCACGGTGTCGTTGCCGAGGATGACGCCGCCGTCGACGACGTACCTGGAGAACTCGGTGTCGACGACCACGCGGAGCCGGTTCACGGCCTCGCCGTCGGCCAGCACCGTCGCGGCCGCGCGCGGGTGCAGGACGACGAACGTGGTCGTGGCCAGGGTGGCGTCACCGAGGAACTCCCCGGTGGTACCGTCGCCGCCGAGGCGCCAGACCGACACGCGAAGCGCCGAATCCGGTTGCCCCGGAGTCTCATCACGGTCCGGCGGCTGGGGGTTGAGTCGATCGGTCATGGTCGGGTCTCCCATCCGAAGGCCGGGATCGGCGCGGCCCCGCAGCGATACGCGAGCACGACGGCCTGGGTGCGGTCCCGGGAGTCTGTCTTGGTCAGGATGCGCGACACGTGCGTGCGCACGGTCGCCTCGCTCACGACGAAGGCCTCGCCGATCTCGCGGTTGGATAATCCGTGCGCCATGAGGCGCAGCACGTCCAGTTCCCGCGGGGTCAGGTCGGCGAGCGGGTCGCCGTCACCGGGGCGCTCCCACGGCTGCTGTCTGCGCAGGGTGTCGAGCACGGGTGAGGTCACCGCCGGGTCCAGCCAGCTGCGGCCGGCCGCCACGGCGCGCACCGCCTCGCCGAGCCGGGTCGGTGCGGAATCCTTGACGAGGAACCCGTCGGCCCCGGCGCGCAGCGCCCGCACCACCGTCTCGTCGTCGTCGAAGGTGGTCAGCGCGAGAACGCGCGGGCGCCCGGCGCCGGAGTCGGCGATGCGGCGGATCGCCTCGGTGCCCGCCAGCAGGGGGAGGCCGAGGTCCATGAGCACGATGTCGGGTGCGAGGTCGCCGGCGGATTCGACGGCGACGAGCCCGTCCCCGGCCTCCCCGACAATGCTCACGTCGTGCTCGGCGGCGAGCAACATGGCGATGCCGGAACGCACCAAGGGGTCGTCGTCGACGACCAACACGCGGATCACACTGCCTCCGTTAGTCGCTCGTGGGTCTGGACTCGCGGAGGGGTTGCGAGGTGGTGGTCGGCAGCCGCCGGCGGTGCGAGGCCGTCAACGGCTGCCGAGGTCTCGGCGCGGCTATTGGGCCACCGTCACCCAGGCGCTGCCGTTCGAGTCGACCGGGTGGTCGGTGTACATCACGCCGCCGCTGGAGTTCGTGTACTTGTAGATCGTCTGCCCGTTCATCACCCGAGTCGCCGTCAGCCTCCAGCCGCCCGTCGCGGACGCGGAGTCCACCGGCAGGGCGGCCAGACCGGCGGTGGCCAGCAGTGCGCTCAGGGCGATGGTCGTCAGCCTCTTGTTCATGTCGTGTCCCTCCCCTCATCGGCAGCGCGGGCTGCGCCACCTGGGATATCGACGCTAAGAACGCGAGAGGGCGCGGATCGTCAGCGCGCAGGCGTATTCCGTCGTACGCGCCCAGGCTGATGCGGGCGGTCGACGTGCGCTGGTAGGGCGCCTGACGGCACTCGGTCGCGCGGCGGCCCGGTCAGGGTGTCTGCCCGGCGCCGGTCGGGGACAGGGGGCCGGTCAGGTAGCGCTGCACGCTGGGGGCGATGAGCGTGACCAGGTCGTCGAGGCTGTGCTCGACCAGCGGCGGCACCCGCAGGATGTAGCGGCCCATCGCGATGCCGACGATGTGGGTGATGGCCGTCGCGATGCGCAGTTGCGGGTCGTCGTCGGGCAGGTGGGGGCGCAGGCCCTCCATCACGGTCGACATGATGAACTCCCGCAGCCGCGCCATCGCCTGCTCGTTACCGAACGCCGACACCACGGCCGCGCGCATCGGTGCCGCGGTCGGCGGCTCGTCCCACAGCTGGAGGTAGGCGCGCGCCAGCCGCTCCCCCCATTGATCGCGCGGTCCGTCGACGGTCTGCAGGACGACCCCGAGCGCGTCGATCGGCAGCTCCATGGAGGCCGTGAACAGGCCCTCCTTGTCGCCGAAGAAGTGTCGGATGAGCCCCGGGTCGACCCCGGCCGAGCCGGCGATCGCCCGCAGGGTCGCGCCCTTGTAGCCGTGCGCGCTGAACTCCGCGCGAGCCGCGCGCAGGATCTCCTCCCGCGTCGAGACGGGCCCCGGCCGACGTCCGGTGCGGCCCGCGCTCTCATCCGACATGTGCGTCTCCCCGGTGCTCCCTCATGACTGCGCCAGTATTCCACAACCGTTGATTTCTACAGATGAAGAGTTCTACAGTTGTGGACATGGCCGCGCGGCGACCGCCGTGAACATCGAGCGGCGACGTCTGACGACTTAACCCACGCCAGGAGGAGTCATGACAACTACGTCTGAGCGCGACACCGGCTCCGAGAAGTCGAACGGGAGCCGCAGCGAGCGCACGACCTGCGTCGTGGTCGGCGGCGGACCGGCCGGAATGGTGCTGGGCCTGCTGCTGGCCCGCGCCGGCGTCCACGTCACGGTGTTGGAGAAGCACGCCGACTTCCTGCGGGACTTTCGCGGCGACACCGTGCACCCTACGACCCTGGACCTGCTCGACGACCTCGGACTGTTCGAGCGGTTCGACGCCCTGCCGCACAGCAAGCTGAGCCGGGCGCGGGTGCAGGACTCGGACGGGCGGGAGGTCACGCTCGTCGACCTGACGCGGCTGCCGCTTCGGCACCCGTACATCGCGATGGTGCCGCAGTGGGACTTCCTCGACCTGCTCGCCGAGGCCGGGCGCGCGGAGCCGACGTTCGACCTGCGGATGCGCCACGAGGTCACCGGTGTGGTGCGCGACGGCGATCGGGTGGTCGGCGTCGACGTCGAGAGCCCGGACGGTCCGATCCGGCTGCTGGCCGATCTCGTCGTCGCCTGCGACGGGCGCTGGTCGCTCGTGCGCCGCGAAACGGGGCTGCCGAAGCGCGAATTCCCGGTCGGCTTCGACGTCTGGTGGTTCCGCATCCCGACCCGGCGCGACCTGGCCGAGTCGCTGCTGCCGCGGTTCAACGACGGCGAGGTGGCAATCGCGATTCCCCGCGAGGGTTACCTGCAGGTGGCCTACCTGGGCCGCAAGGGCAGCGACGCGGCGCTGCGGGCGCGCGGCATCGAGGACTTCCGGGCGCGGATCGCGCGGCTGCTGCCGCAGGCCGCCGATGACGTCGCGGGCATCGCCTCGATGGACGACGTCAAGGTGCTCGACGTGCGCGTCGACCGCCTGAGCCGCTGGCACGCGCCCGGGGTGCTGTGCATCGGCGACGCGGCCCACGCGATGTCGCCCGTCGGGGGAGTCGGCATCAACCTGGCCGTGCAGGACGCCGTCGCCACCGCCCGCCTGCTGGCCGGGCCCCTGCAGCGCGCCGGCTCCGACGGCCCGGTGCGGGAGGCCGACCTGCGTCGGGTGCGGCGCCGCCGCCTCCTGCCCACGGTCGTGGTGCAGGGTGTGCAGCGGGTCATGCATGCGGCACTCATCGACCGCGTCCTCGACGGCGACGTCACCGGCCCGCCCGCCGCGGCCGTGGCGGCGTGGCGTCGGGTTCCGGCCCTGAGCGCGATCCCCGCCCTGCTCATCGGAGTCGGTCCGCGCCCCGAGCGCATCCCGGCCTGGGCCCGCCGGGCTTCGTCGGCGCGCGGTCGGCGGCTCGTGCGTCGCTAGCGGTACCGCGTCCGATCCTCTCCCCATCGTCGCCACCGCCCGGCGAGGAGACGACGGACGCCAACGCCGGGACCATCGGCCCGGTCCGACGGCCCGGTCGACCCGCCCAATCCCCGGCTGCGGGATCAACGTGCCGCATGATGGTGAAAAGTCCACTCTCTTCGGAGGGTTTGGCAACTGCGGGGGGACGAGTCGAAAGGAAACCATGGCCTACTCGACCTGGAGCGTCGCCGTCGAGGGTGGCAGTCTCGGCGGTCTGGATTACGGGGGCGCCGGGCAGGACCTGCTGTTCATCCACACCGCGGGCATGTGCGCCCTGACGTGGGATCCGGTGATCTCGCAGCTGAACGGCTTCCGCGCCGTCTCGATGGACGTGCGCGGACACTCGCTCAGCGCGTCCGCGCCGGTGACCGACGCGGGGTACAACTGGCGTGACGTGCTGACCGTCATCGACGAGCTCGGGCTGAACCGGCCGATCGTCATCGGCCACAACACCGGGGGATTCATGGCGGTGGCGGCCGCCGCCGACAGCCCCGAGCGGTTCCGCGCCGTCATCACCATCGAGTTGAGCCTGCCGCTGGGGTCGCGGCAGGAGGTGCACGACGACCTGCAGATGGCACAGTCCGACGAGTTCATGGACGACCTGTGCGCCCGCTTCGGCTTCGGCCAGGTGGTCGCGTCACAGGAGGAGGTCGAGGCGGCCGCGCGCGAGCAGGCGGCGAACTCCTCCACGGACTGGCTGATGGCCGGGGCCGGCGAGGCGATCGCCGAGGAGACGCGCTACTCGTTCGTGCAGCGACCCGACGGCACGTGGCTGCACACGCCCGACCGCGCGACGCTGCAGCGGCTGTACGAGATCGACATCGACGCCCCGTACTTCCCGACCGCCGACTTGTACGACCTGATCGACGTGCCCCTGCACCTCGTGCAGCCCGAGGCCGGCATGGTCACGCTGACCCCGCCGGAGGTCGAAGCCCTGCTGCAGCGCCGCCCAGACCTGCACGTGCACGCCATCGGCGGTGCGCACCTGGCGCACCGGTCGCACCCCGGCGAATTGGCGTCGATCATCCGGTTCGTCGCCGAGGACCGGTACGAACCCGGGGCCTGATTCGGCCCCGGATCGCGGGTCGAGACGAGAATGACTTACACACTCCCGTGCAACTAATTCGGTCGTCTCGCTGACCTGCGGTGATGCAGAGCGCCTCATCGCCGAGCGCGGAGTATGTAAGCCAACTTCGTCTTCGGCCCATCCGCGCGCGGCACTGTCCGCGACCGCGTCCTCCTGCGAGACCCCTGCAGCGCACATGTCGCAATGACTGCGACACAAGGACATTCGTGATCCGAGGCGCAAGCGCGGTCTGTTTCGCTCAACCGGCCGTCGACCACTCCCGTCTCAGGCCCTCCAAGTGCGCGCGCTGAGACGGGTCGTGGGTGAGCGACAGGGCCTTGTCGAGGGCCTTGAGGGCGTCGGCGTGCCGCCCGGCGCGGGCGAGGAGGTGGGCGCGGGTGACCCACGCGGGCTGGTAGCGGGAGGCGGTGTCACCTGGGCCGGCCTGCGAATCCAGCACGGCCAGACCGGCGTTGGGGCCGTCGACGTCGGCGGTCACCGAGGCGAGCGCGGTGACGGCGCCCAGGCTCGGGGCGAGGTCGACGAGGGCGCGGTGTAGCTGCAGGAGGAGCGTGGGGTCGGGCTCGGTGCCGTCGATGCGGGCGCAGTGGAGCGCCTGGATGGCGGCCTCGAGCTGGAAGCGGCCGAGTTCCCCGAGGCCGTGCGCGGCGGCGAGGTGCGCGCGGCCCCGGTCGATGAGCGCGCGGTTCCAGCGCGACGGGTCCTGGCGTGCGAGCGGCACGAAGCGGCCTTCGTCGTCGGTGCGCGCGGACCGGCGGGCGGCGGAGAGATCGACGAGCGCCGCCAGTCCGCGGACCTCGGCGTCGCGGGGCATCAGCTCGGCGAGCACCTGCGCCAGCTGCAGCCCCTCGGGAGGCAGCCCGCTCGCCTCGGGACCGGTCGACCACTCGATCGTGTACGCGGCGTAGACGGCCTCGAGCAGGGTGTCGAGCCGGTCCGGTAGATCGGAGCGATCCGGGATGCGGAAGGGGATGTGTGCCGCCTTGATCCGCGACTTCGCCCGCGTCAGCCGGGTCGACATCGTCGGCGCGGGCACGGCGTAGGCGCGCGCGATCTGCTCGGCGGTGAACCCGAGAACCGTATTGAGCATCAACGCGGTTCGCGCGTTGGCGGCGATGGCCGGGTGCGCGCAGACGAGCATGAGCTCGAGGCGGCGATCGGGGATCGCGTCGGGGTCGATGTCGTCGAGCACGTGCGGCAGGCCTCCCGCCTCCGGATCGAGCTGCTGCGTGCGGGTGTGTTCGGCGGACTTCCACCGGTCCCGCAGCCGGTTGCGGGCGACGGTGAGCAGCCAGGCGTCGGGGTAGGCCGGGATGCCACTCTCGGGCCAGGCGCGCAAGGCCCGCTCGAAGGCGTCGGCGAGGGCGTCCTCGGCGGCGGCGATGTCGTTGGTGGCCGAGCTGAGCAGGGCCAACAGCCGGCCGTAGCCGGTGCGGGCGCGCTCTTCGGCGACGGCCCGCACCGGCTCTGTCGTGCTCATCGGGTGCTCATCGGGTGCTCAGTGGGTCCAGGCACCGTCGACGTAGGAGGTGCCGGCCGGCCGGACCTCGATGACGCCGAACTGCGCGGCGGGGCACTTCTCGGCCCACCCGATGGCGGCGTCGAGGTCGGGCACGTCGAGCACGAAGACCCCGGCGAGGGCCTCGACGGTGTCGGCGAACGGCCCGTCCTGAACCTCCAGGGAGCCGGTGCGCCGAGTCACCGTCGTCGTGGCGGTGCTGGGCTGGAGCACCTCGGCGGCGACGAGCACCCCGGCGGAGTGCAACGCGTCGGCGTACGCCTGGAAGGCGCGCATGGCGGCCTCCATCGTCTCCGGGTCGATCTCGCCGGCGGCCGGCTCGCGGTAGTGCAGCAGCAGGGAGTAGCGCATGGTCTGATCCTCTCGTCGCTGGGCGACCCGTGTGGCTGCCCGACACCTCCATGACGATCGGCCTCGGCGCGATTCGTCACCCTGCCCCGGGTGTTGTGGATCGGGTTCTGGCAGTCGGGCCACGAGTGCGCGGGGAGACCGCGGTCACGACAGGTCGTAGACGCTCGTGCCGAACATCGTGATGGCGTCGTAGTGCGTTCGGGCCCACTCGCTGATGCGCCACGTGTTCTGCATCGCCGCTGCCGGCCCGCCCCACCAGCGCGGTGCCACGGGCTGTGTGGCCGCCCGGGTCGGTGACGGCTCCGGCACGATGACGTAATAGCGCACCTGGCCCCGGCGCACGGCGTCGAGGAACGCCGGGAGCGCAGGGGTCGCGTCGGTGCCGTGAAATCCACCGATGGGCATGACGGGCACGCGGGCTTGCACCTCGAGGTTGGCGGCCTCGTACGAGCCACGGACCGCGGCGGCCCAAGGGGTGCCCTCCGAGCGGAGGGTGGCGATGAACTCCGGGGAGTAGGTCGTCGGACGGTCCTTGGCGCGCAGGGTGAGCACGGTTCCAGCGACGGGCGGTGCGCCTTGCTGGAGCACGGGGTTGACGCCCCCGTGCGGGGAGTCGATCGTTGCGACGGCGTAACCGGCGGGTGCCAGCGCCACCACGAAGGCGCTGACCAGCGTGACGTTCGACCACCATCGCGAGGGAACCACCAGCAACGCGGCCGCGACGACGACGGTGGCGACCGCCAGCAGAGCCGCCCACCTTGTCGCGCCGTCCCACCCGCCTCGGGCGTACAGACTCACCTCCCAGGCGCCCTGGAGGAGCACCACGCTCGCCACCGTGAGTCGGCCGGGTGCGGGGAGGCGATTCTTTCGCGCCGCATCGACGCCGAGCCCGAGGAGGATCGCTGCCGGCGCCGCCAGCGCAGAGGTGTAGTACGGGTGCACGATTCCGCGCATCAGGCTGATGACGAGCGCATGCGTGAACAGCCAGGTGGCCATCGAGAGCGCCACGGCTCGCGCGAGGTCGTCGCGCGGGAGGCCGCGCCTGCGCCACAGGACCCACAGCAGCGCAGCGGTCGCCGGCAGCAGGATCCAGGAGGACTCGAGGGCGAACTCTCCGGTGAACAGACGGAACGGTCCGGGACCGCCCTCGGGGCCGAGGCGTTGCCACCACGACTCGGTGTTGCCGGCGCTCGCGCTGGGTGTAGAGCGACCGACGATCCGCGCCAACCCGTTGTAGCCGATGACCAGGTCGAGGAACGAGTTAGTTGCGGACTCACCGAGGTAGGGACGCAGGTTCGCCGGCCAAATCTGCAGCAAGAGGACGTACGAGCCGCCGGTCGCGAGCGCGGCCGCGGCTGCCGCGCCGACTCGAGCGGCGCGGCGACGAAGTGGCTCCTGGCCACCCAGCAGCACCAGCAGGGCGAAGGCGGGTGCGGCGATGAGCCCCTCCAGCATCTTGGCCAGGAAGGCCAAGCCCACGGCGGAGCCCGCGAGCAGCGCCCAGGGCCAGGCGGGTCGCCGGACGAGGCGAAGGCTCGCGGCGGCGGCGGCGAGGAGACACAGGTTCATCACGGCGTCGGGGTTGTTGTACCGATAGATGAGGACATTCGCCGGAAGTAGCGCCATGCAGACCGCGGATGGGAGGGCGGCTCGCCAGTCCGTGAGGCGTCGCACGATGGCGTACACCGCCGCGACCGAGACGACGCCCATGAGAACCTGCGGCACGAGGGTGCTCGCGCCGCTGAAGCCGAAGACCCTGGCGGAAAGCGTCATGAGCCACGTCGATAGAGGCGGTTTGTCGACCGTCACGGTGGCACCGGGGTCGATGGCGCCGAACAGCCAAGCCTTGGCGCTGCGGGTTCCGGCCCAGGTCGCTCCGGAGTAGAACGCGTTGCCGAACCCCACCCGATCCAGGTGGTTCAGGTATAGGGCGCCGACGGCCGCGGCGAGCAACGGCGCCACCCAGTGTGGCTGCCCGGCCGGCTCCGTGCGATGTCGCCGGGTGAGTGCATTCGGAACCGTCCGCCCCAAGGGCGCAGTGTCGACAGCCATCGTTCGGCCTCCGTTCGCAACCGACGCAGCGATCGTCACCGGCGGCAGCTGAAGCCACACCAAACGGAGCCGGTGCCGGGCGAGTCGGCTTCAGAGTGGTTTCAGACATGCGTGCTCGTCGCGCGGCTGAGGGCGCTGGCTCGGCGAGGGGCGCCGGAACACCCCGTCACGTTGACCGTCGGCGAGCCCACCCTCGACCCGAACACCCGGCGCGTCACCTGTCGAGGGCAGGAGATCTCGCTGACAGCCAAGCAGTTCGCGGTCCTGCAGTTCCTCATGCGCCACCCCGACGAGGTGCTGTCGAAGGCCGAGATTGTGGGATCCGACCTACGACGGCGGCGAGAACATCGTCGAGGTGTACGTCGGCAATCTGCGCAAGAAGATCGACATCCCCTTTGATCGTCACTCCCTGGAGACGGTGCGCGGCGCCGGCTACCGGCTCCGCCCGGTCGCCCCGGAGGACGGGCGAACTTTCTGTCGTCCGTGAGGACCGGCGCGTCCAGGGCCTCTGCCGCCGCGACGTACCGCGCGTCGTGCGCCGCGAGGTCGTCGCGCAGCTCAGGCGTTCGTCGCTGCGGCGGCTGCGCGGGGTGCAGCTAGCTCGACCCGGTACCGTATCAGAACTGATACGATGAGTGCCATGACACGCTCACCCCGGCTGCAGGCGGTCCTGCGCTCGGCGGCCAGGCTCCAGGAGTTGGTTCCCGATGCTGTCCTCGTCGGGGGTACCGCGTCAGCCCTGCACGCTGGGCATCGGCTGTCACTGGACCACGACCATGTCCTGGCCGATCTCACCGAGCGCTACGCCGAGATTGTCGAAGCGGTCGAGGCCAGCGAGGGCTGGGTGACGTCGGTGCGCGCCAGCAGCCCGCCGCTCACCCCGCTCGGGAGCCTGGACGGTATCGAGGCCGGCCTGCGTCAGCTCCGACGCACACGTCCGCTGGAAGTCGAGGACGTCGACCTCGGAGCCGGGGTCACGGTGCGCGTTCCCACCCTCCCCGAGATGCTCCGCGTCAAGGCGTACCTCGTCGTCCAGCGCAACGCCACCCGTGACTACCTCGACACGGCGGCGCTGATCGACCGGATCGGGGAGGCCGCGGCGGCATCAGTTTTCGTGACGATCGACGACTACTACGCCGACCGGTCGAACGAGGGGGACTCCGTGCTCACCGCAGTGACCCTTCGCTTGGCTGAGCCGACGCCCAAGGATCCACGGGTAACCACCCAGCTGCGGACCTATAAGGAGCTGGACGAGCGGTGGCACGACTGGGCGTCGGTGACCTCGGTCTGCGCCGAAGTTGCCGACCGCCTCCTGGAGCTCACCGAACAGGACCAGCGATGACGTCTCCTGCGCTGCGCCGACTGCGCCACGTGGATGTCGACCCGTCGGATCCCGTGGCCACCTGGCCCTACGAGGCTCTGTTCGCCGTTCTGGAGCGCGGGTCGCTGCGGGACTGGGCTGTGCTCACCGCAGAGATCGGGCGCGACCCGTGGGGCCCCGTGGCGCGCCAGCTGGAGGACTACCTGCGGCAGGAGACCGTGCCCGGCCTCGAGCCCCTCCTGCGCCGAGCAATCGCGCGGGCGCGGCGCCGTGCGGAGCGGACCGAGCGAGCCGCCGTCGCCGCTCGCGTGTCGCAGCTAGTGACTGAATCCGGCCTCAGCCCAGCCGAGTTCGCCGAACGCATCGGCACCTCGCGCAGTCGGCTCTCGACCTATCGCCACGGTCGAGTCACGCCCTCCGCTGCCCTCATGCTTCGCATGGAGCGCGTCGCCCGTGGTCCCAGCGGCCTGGCGCCCTAACCGGGGGACCGGTTGTGCACCGGTAAACAGCTGGCCGCAGCCTTGCTCTCACGTACGTAATGACGTACACCTTCGGTGAAGGAGGCCATCATGACTTCGGTGAGTGCAACGTGGGCCAGGGCCAACCTGTACCGGCTGATCGATCAGGTGAATCAGGAGTCGGAGCCGCTGACCATCACCGGGCAGCGTGGTAACGCCGTGCTCGTTGGCGAGGACGACTGGCGGGCGATCCAGGAGACGCTGTTCATTGGGTCTGTCCCGGGTCTGGCCGAGTCCATCCGCGCCGCGCGAAGCGAGGGTGTCGAGGCTGGTTCGACTGAGCTCGACTGGTGAGTGGTGCTGGGTGGACCGTGGTCTACTCCCGACAGGCCCAGAAGGATGCCCGCAAGCTGGCGTCGTCGGGCCTCAAGACAAAGGCTCAACAGTTGCTCGATCTGTTGGCGCAGGATCCGCTCGGCACGCCACCCCGCTTCGAGAAACTCGTCGGCGATTTGGAGCTTAGTGTGTCACCCCAACACCCCGCGGCGCCCTGACCAGCATCAACACCAGCCAGAACCACCACAAGCCCCCCTCACCTGTGCAAGTCAGGTCGGAGTTGTCGGCGTGCTGGTGCCTCCAACATGCTCCAGGCGTAGAGGAAGTCGATGGATCGGTCGCCCACGCCCATCCCCCCGAAGTCGATCACCCCTGCCAGGCTCCCGTCGGGGTGAACCAGGAGGTTCTCCGAAGACACATCGCAGTGGACGAGGCACGGCAGCTCCGTCGCGGGCGGGACTCTTCGCAGGCGCCGCCAGGCCTCGTGAACGGCCGCCTCGTCGAAGAGATCGGCGAGCTCCGAAGCGGCGCGGTCGGCCCATTCGTCGATTGTGTCCGTGACCGGTTCACCGCAGCGGTATCCCCAGTTCGCCCACAGCCACGATTCTCGGCACAGGGGACGGGAGTCTGGCAGCGAGGTGGGGGAGCCAGCGCACCTCATTGAGAAGGTCGGGGACGTAGCTGTCGGTACGAGGCAGCCGAACGGCAAGCTCCTCGCCCAGACGGAAGACCCAGTTGCTGCTGCCGGATGTGGAGCTCGCACGAACCGGCAGATGAGCCAAGTGAGGCACCTGTTCAAGCAATAGCCGCGTGACCATCTCGGGCCCGGGCGCGATCTCGGATGAAGCGTTGCCGGCGGAAGTCGTCACCGTGCCCATGCTGGCCGCTGCCGCTCTCCGGGCAAACCGGGTTTCGCGCAGGGACGTCGCCGACTAGCGCTTACCAAAGATTGGTATTATCCAGCGCATGGCGCGCAACACCTCGATCAGTCTCGATGAGCACTTCACGAACTTCCTCGCCCGCGAGGTGGCTTCCGGTCGCTATCGCAACGCCAGTGAGGTCGTCCGCGCCGGGCTGCGGCTACTTGAGGATGAGGAGACGCGCCTCGCGGCTCTGCGCCAGGCACTCGTCGCCGGTGAGGAGAGCGGCCCTGCCGAAGAGTTCGACTTCGACGCCTTCATCGCGGCCAAGAAGCAGTGACCCGCTATCGGCTCACCCCTGCAGCCCAAAGAGACCTTTCTTCGATCTGGGACTACACCGAGGACCGGTGGGGAAGCCAGCAGGCGGAGAGCTACACCCTGGAGATCAAAGCCGCCATCGAGCGCGTCGCGGCCGACCCGAGGCTGGCGCGCGCGTGTGGGGAGATCCGAGCCGGATATCGCCGCCATGGCGTGGGCAGCCACATGCTGTTCTACGTCGAGAGCGGCGCCGGGGTTGACGTGATCCGCATCCGCCACCAGCGGATGGATCCAACGCGCCACCTCTGACGGAACACCTATCCGCAACCCGGTACTCACGGTGCACGACCGCGTCCTCGCCGCCCGCCTCGCAGGGCTCGGCCAGGAGGTCGTCATTGGCACCCGCGACCCGCGGGCCACCCTCGCCCGCACCGAACCCGACGCCCTCGGCACCGTGCCCTACGCCCGGTGGGCCGCCGAGCACACCAACGTCCGCCTGCTGCAGCTCGCCGAGGCCGGCGCCTTCGCCGAGCTGGTCATCAACGCGAGCAACGGCGCGAACAGCCTTGCCGCGATCGAGGGCGTCGGGGCGGAGAACCTCGCGGGCAAGGTGCTCATCGACGTCGCGCTGCCGCTCGACCTGAGCCAGGGCATGCCGCCCATGCTCACCGTCGCCAACACCGACAGTCTCGGCGAGCAGCTGCAGCGCGCCTTCCCCGAGGCCAAGGTCGTCAAGACGCTCAACACCGTCTTCTGCGAGGTCATGGTCGACCCGTCCCGCATCCCCGGCGAACACAACCTCTTCATCGCCGGCGACGACGGGCAGGCCAAGCAGGTCGCGCTCGGCATCCTCGAGTCGTTCGGCTGGCACCGCGACGCCGTCATCGACCTCGGCGGCATCATCGGCGCCCGCGGATCGGAGATGTACATGCGCCTGTACTTCCAGCTCGCCCAGCTCCTCGGCACCTTCGACGTGACCATCCAGGTGAAGCGCGGCGACACCGCCGGCCGTTGATCACCGGCCCCCAGACCCAGAAAGAGGAACCGTCATGGCCATCTCGATGACCCTGCAGTACGACACGCTCACCGTTGACGACTACGCCGCCGCAGGCCGCGCTCTCGACTTTCCCGGCCGCTGGCCCGAGGCCTCCTGCACCACGACAGTGCCGTCATCGACGGCAAGCTTCGCGTGTACGAGGTGTGGAATTTCGTGACCGTCGACGGGGTGCAGGCTCCGTGAGGACGTCAGGGGGTGTTCTGCGTCTTCGAGGGGTTCGGGAGGGGGATCATCAGCGGCTGGCCGGGTGGTGTGCATCCGGTGGCGCAGCACCGGCCGGGTTGACGGTTCCTGGTGATCGAGCGTCCCGACGAGTGCTCGGCTGCTGCCAGTCCGCGATCGAGCAGCCGTTCGACGAGTTCGACCTTGGAACCGACGGGGTAGTTGCGCCAGATCTCCTGCTTCATGGCGGCCGGGGAGCCTCCCCCGTGCAGGCTGATCACGGAGTACCAGCCGCCTTGATAGGACGCCGTCAGATCCTCCAGGAAGCGTGCCACCTGGATGCGCTGCTCATATGGCACGTCCGGGTTGGCCTGGAGCACCTCGGACAGGCGCGCCGCTGTCGCAGGGTTGTGGTCCTCGTCAGGTCCCGGCAGAGCGACGATGAGGCCGCCGGACACCTGGTGGGCGAGGCGGTGCATGTCGTAGATCTGCGTGGACAGCAGCAACTTGCCGATGTTGGAGAACACCGGATCGGGCATGAACGACCCGGAATGCTCGTCCTGCGTGGCGTAGACGCTGGCTGCGACCCCGCAGGCGTAGAACCCCTCGGTGATGGTGATGAGTTCGACCATGGGGTCGCGGAGTGCCGCCTTCCGGTCGGGATCGAGGCCGTTGGCCTCGCACATGAGTGTCCCTGCGCCGATGAGCAGGTCGCCGAAACCGGCGCGCGCGGCGATGCAGCTGTGCCGGTGGTGGGTGGCGTAGCTGTACGTCAGGACGTGGCTGCGTTCCCACTCGCCGTCGAGGAAGACCCGCTCCCAGGGAACGAACACGTCGTCGAAAAGAACGACGGCGGTCGACTGGCCGTACCGTCGCGAGAACAGCGGGTCACCGTGTTCGGGCCGCTCCCCGGGCCGACCTGCCGGCCGCGCCACGATTGTCACGCCTTCCGCGTCGACCGGAACCGCGCAGCACACGGCGAAGTCGGCGTCGTCGGCGCCCATGTTGCGGCTCGGCATGACGAGGAGTTCGTGCATGTAGGGCGCGCCCGTCACGATGGCCTTCGCGCCGCTGATACGGATCCCGCGGGCGTCGCGGCTCACGACATGGACGTAGGCGTCTGCCCGGTTCTGCTGATGCGGTTTGAGGCTGCGGTCACCCTTGGCGTCGGTCATCGCCACCCCGAGGGCCAGGTCTCTGTCCTGGACGTCGGCTAGGTATGCGGCGAACCGTTCCCGCTGTTCACGGCCACCGCGGGCGTCGTCGATGTGTGCGACCGCCTGATGGATGCCGTTGAGGGCGTCGTGGGCCAGATACCGCTGGGCGCATCCGGTCTCTTGGCAGAGGTGGCGGACGGCTTCGAGCTTGTTGAGCAGGTCGGAGGGGTCGGCGTCGATATGCAGCATCCGGTCGACGATCCTGTTGCGGTCGCGGGCCACGGCCAGGGCGATGGGCTCGAGTTCGGGACGCAGGGCGTAGTCGTACGTGTACGCCAATGCGTTCACGCCCGGTCGCAGCATCGGCTCGTCGGCAACGTTGTCGATCCGGCATCCGTCGACATAGACGACGGGATTCAGCCCGCGCAGGGACTCGCGGAAGTCGTCTCCGCTCATCAATGGTGCGCGGGTGTTCGCCTCGGGGTGTGTGGTGTCGTGCGGCAAGACAACTCCTCAGGTGCAGAGCGGGCTCGGAGCCAGGCGGGCCGAGAAGGGCTGAACTGCCAGGGCCGTTGAGCGAGGTTCATTCTTCTGAACAGTGTTCAGAAGGTAGCATCATCGTCCAGTTCCTGGGTAGAGGGAGTGCCATGTCCGACGACGCACGCGCCGAGCGCCTGGCCGCCGTGAACGAAGCCAAGCGCGCCCACATCCTCGGATCAGCGCTGCGGGTGTTCGCGCGCGACGGCCTGCAGAAGGCGAGCATCCGCGCGATCGCGAACGAGGCCGGGTACGCCCCCGGGGCGATCTATGGGTACTTCTCGACGAAGGACGACATCTACGCCGCCGCCCTCGAGGAGTCCCTGACACGGTTGCGCGCCGCAACCGAGGCGACGGCCACCTTGCCTGGTGAAGGTGGGCCGGCGATGCGGTACCAGGCCGCCTCCCTGGCGTTCTACGACTTCTACGACGCCAACCCGCAGGACCTCGACATGGGTTTCTACCTGTTCTCCGGCGGCGTGGCCCCCCGAGGGCTCACCGACAGCCACATCAACCGCCGGCTCAATGCCGCCCTTATCGCCGCACTGGCCCCGATCCGTGAAGCGGCAGAGGAGGTTTTCGGGGCCGATGCCTCCGCGCGCGTCGCTGCGGACACGTTCGCTCACGCGTCAGGCTTGCTCCTGCTGCGCCACACTCGCCGACTCGACCTCTTCGAACTGGACGCCCGCGACCTCATGAAGCGTTACCTGCATACCCAGCTCGCGACGACTTGAGCCTTGCGGCCCGGCGCCTTCGCGGAGCTGGTCATCAACGCCAGCAACGGTGCGAGCAGCCTGGCAGCCCTGCAGGCGTGGGGTCCGCTGAGACAAGGCAACACCGCGATCCGTGAGGAGCCGGCCATCGTCGCCATCGCCCAGGCCTACGGCGTCACGGTTCCGCAGGTCATCGTGTGCTGGATCGATCGTCCAGCGACGCGCCACGCTCGTCGCAAAGAGCACCCACGCCGAGCCGCTGCTCGCCCACATCGACGTCTACGACTTCGCGCTCGCCGACGACGAGATGGCCGCCATCAGCGCTCTCGACAAGAAGCAGCCCAACGCCGGGTTCACCCACCGGGACCCCCCACATGCTGAAGCTCCTTCAGCGGTTCGACTGAGCGGCACGACAGAGGCGGGCCCCGGAACCTTGAACTGCCCGGGGCTCGTCGCGCCCAGGTGCCGGAGCGTGCTCATCGGCATGACACCGCGACCACGCGCGGCCGCGCCATGAGCGGACGTTCGCAGCCGGGGTGGGCCCGGGCTTGGTCGCGACACTGCGGCCTGGCTCGCCTCCCTCCGGCGTCTCATTTCTCACGCCAACGGGGCCGTTTGTCGGCTCACTTGTCCCACGCAACTCGCGAGAGTCTCACTTTGACGCGTTGCGGACACCACTGCTCGCCACGCTCGCCACGTGAGTCACGCCGTGTTGCGCAGGTACTTTCCGAAGTGCGGAACCGTGAACGCGATGCGGCCGCGTTCGCCGGAGTAGATCAGGCCCTTCTTCAACAGCCCGTCCCGCGCGGGAGACAGCGACTGCGGCTTGCGGTTTAGGTGCTTGGCGACCGTGGCGGTGGGCACCGACTCCGTCTCGTCCAACTCCTCGCCGGCGGCGAACAACTCGGCCGCCACGTCGGCCATCGCGCGCAGGTATTCGCGCTCGCCGGGGGTGGCGCGTTCGAAGCGCGAGCCGAAGAAGCCGACTCCCAGTTCCTCCTCGGCCTCCGGGCTGGCGACCGTCACGTCGTCGGCCGTGATCGGCGACTTCGGCGCCACGTCCCACGCCACCTTGCCGTACGCCTGGATGAAGTACGGGTAGCCGCCCGTCGCGTGGTACATCGCCTCCAGCGCGTCGGCGCCCCACTCCGTCTCTTCCTCGCGGGCCGGAGACTGCAGCGCCAACTCCGCTGCATCCCGGTCCAGGCGGTCGATCCGGGTGTAGCGAAACAGCCTCTCCGAGTAGGACTTCGACGCCGATAGCAGCGCCGGCAGGTGCGGCAGGCCGGCGCCGACGACGATCACCGGCAGACTGTTCTGGCTGATCTCGTGGCACGCCGCGCACAGCGCCGACACGTCATCGGCCCCCAGGTCCTGCATCTCGTCGATGAAGATCGCCACGCCCTTGCCCACGTCGGCCGCCAGCCCGCCTACGTCCGTGAGCAACTCGACGAGATCGATCTCGATGTCGCCCGAGTCGGCCCGCCCCGTCTGCGCCGGCGCGTCGATACCCGGCTGCCACTTGTCGCGCAGCTTCGCGTTCGCCGGCGCCTCCCGCAGCGCGAACGCCTTGATGACGCCCAGCACCTGGTCGACCTCTTCCGAGGCGGGGTGCCCCAATTCGCGCACCGCCACGTGCAGCGCCGCGCTCATCGGCCGCCGCAGCCCCTGCTCCGGCCGCGCCTCGAACTTGCCCGAGCCCCAGCCCGCCCGCACCGCCGTGCCGCGTAGCGCGTTGAGCAGCACCGTCTTGCCCACGCCGCGCAGGCCCGTCAGCACGATCGAGCGCTCCGGGCGCCCTCGGGCGATGCGCTCGAGCACCACCTCGAACGTGCGCAGCTGCTCGTCACGACCGGCCAGCTCCGGCGGGCGCTGCCCGGCTCCGGGCGCGTAAGGGTTGCGAATCGGGTCCACGCGAGCAATCTATTCGCAGCTCTAGTCGATTCGACAGAGACACGCAGAGAAACGGATCGGCCGCTTCTCGGCCGGTCTTCCCCCGCAGTCAAGGGCCACAAAGCCCACGTGTCGGGTGGTGTTCAGACGACCGCCCAAGGGTGGCGCCCATGGAGCAGTCCATCGAGAAGGTCGACGCGGCCCCTCGCGTCGTGGCCCTGCGAGCGCGTGTCAACGCAAGCGTGCACGAATTGTGGCGGATGTTGGCCAACCCCCACCGTCACCACGAGGTCGACGGGTCCGGCACCGTCCAGACGCGTGTCATCGGCCCCCGCGAACTCGAACTCGGCGACCGGTTTCGCGTCGACATGCGCATGATGGGCGTTCCGTACGCCATCACCAGTACCGTCACCGCTCTCGAGCAGGACCGGCTCGTCGAATGGCAGCACCCCGGCGGCCACCGCTGGCGCTGGGAGCTCGAGGCCCAGCCTGACGGCTCGACGATCGTCACCGAGTCGTTCGATTACTCGACCGCGCGGGCGCCGCGCATCATCGAGCGGATCAAGGCGCCCGAACGCAACGCAGTGAGCATTCGTGACAGCCTCGCCGCCTTGCAGCGACGATACGGAGGCTGACCGCTCACCTCCGGCAGGGAGCCGGACGGCGCCTCCGATCGCTCAGATGACGGTCGGGCAACCGGGTCCGTCGTGCGTCATCGGCCGGCCCGCGGCGTGCCAGGCCTGCATGCCGCCGGCGAGGTTCACGGCGTCGAAGCCCCGCGAGAGCAGGAACTCGACGATCCGCGAGGAGCGCCCGCCGCTGCGGCACACGACGACGATCTGTCGGTCGCGCGGTATCTCCGCCTGGCGAATGCCCACCTCGTCCATGGGGATGTGAAGTGCGTGGGGTGCCCGTCCTGCGGCCCACTCGTTGTTCTCGCGCACATCGAGCAGCGCCGCGTTGTCGGGGAGGGCGTCCTGCGTCACGGCAGGAACGGCGTCTCGCGATTGCGTGCTCATGCGCAAAGTCTTCCACCCCCACCCCGGCGTCGTCAGGACTTCTGGCCCGGTGGTGCCCGAATCTGCACGCTTTGGGTGAGCTGACCCCGTGTCGCACAGGTCTACTTCAGGAGACGGCTCATTCGGCGGTCGGCCAACGGCCTGCCGCCGGTCTGGCACGTCGGGCAGTACTGCAGCGACGAATCCGCGAACGACACCTCGCGCACGGTGTCGCCGCACACCGGGCACGGCTGGCCGGCGCGGTCGTGCACCGCCATCCCGGCCCGCTTCGCGTCCTTCAACTCCGCCGCCGGCTTGCCCGAGGCCGCCGCAACCGCACGGTGAAGTGTGCGAAGTATCGCCTCGTGGAGCCGGGCCACCGCCTGCTCGTCGAGCGAGCCCGCGAGCGCGAACGGCGACATCTTCGCCGCGTGCAGGATCTCGTCGGAGTAGGCGTTGCCGACGCCGGCGATGACGCTCTGGTCGCGCAGCAGCCCCTTGAGCTGCTTCTTGCGGTCGGCGAGGATGCCGGCGAGCGCCTCCACCGTGAAGTCCGGCGACAGCGGGTCGGGCCCCAGGCTCGCGATCCCGGGCACCGCCGCCGGATCCTCGACCAAGTAGACCGCCAGGCCCTTCTTCGTGCCCGCCTCGGTGAGGTCGAAACCCGAATCGTCGGAGAACCGAACCCGCAGCGCGATCGGCGAACGTCCCGGGCGCAGACGGGCTTTCGGCGCCGTCTCCGACCAGCGCAGCCAGCCGGCCCGGGCCAGGTGGAAGATCAGGTGCAGCCCGTCGCAGTCGATGTCGACGAACTTGCCGTGCCGCCCCACCCCGGCCACCATGAGCCCGACGAGCGCGTCCGGAGCCGGGTCGTACGTCTTGAGCACCGCCACCGACCCGAGCTCCACGCCGGTGATCGCCAGCCCGTCCAGACGCGTGTCGAGGAAGTCCGACAGCGCCTGCACCTCGGGCAGCTCGGGCATCGGCTCAGAGCACTTCCTGGCCGCGCAGCACCGCCCGCACCTTCGGCAGCAGCCCGTAGCCGTCGGGCGCCCGCACCACCGGCACCGGCCGGTGCACCTTGGGCAGGAAACCCTCGTTGGAGACCGGGATGCCGTGGCTGAGCACCTGCTCGGTGGGGGTCAGTTCGCGGATCGCGATCGCCCGCACGACATCGGCCCGGTCGCGCGCGAAGTCGCCGTAGATCTTCGGGTCGTGCTGCCCGTCGTCGCCGACGAGCACCCAATGGATGTGCGGGAACTCGCGGGCCAGCCGGTGCAGCGTCGTGCGCTTGTGGTCCTGCCCCGAGCGGAACCAGCCGTAGTTCGTCGGCCCCCAGTCGGTCAGCAGCAGCGGACCCGAGGGGTAGCCGTGCCGCTTGAGAAAGCGGGTCAGCGTGCCGCACGTGTTCCACGCCCCGGTCGACAGGTAGAAGATCGGGGCGCCCTCGTGCTCGGCGAGCAGCTCGCGGTACATCGGCGCCATGCCCGGCACGATGTGGCGCGCCTGCTCGTGGCGCATGAACGTGTTCCACGCCGCGATGAGCGGTCGCGGCAGCGACGTGATGAGCACCGTGTCGTCGATGTCGCTGACGAGCCCGAAACGCACCGAGCCGGAGATGATCCGCACCTTCGCCTTCGCCGGCCGGCCGTCGCGCGGGCTGATCGTCACCGAGTGCCAGCCCGGCTCCAGGCCGTGGTCGGTGATCGTCAGGTCGATGTAGCCGCTGCGGTCCGTCGTCGTCTCGTAGTCGGTGCCGTTGATGCTGACGACCACGGGGTGGTCCATCGCCTGGGCCGTCATGAACGCCCGCCACCCGCGCAGTCGCTCCTCGGCCCGCTCCCGCAGCGTCGCGTTCGCGTCGATGCGCTCGTCGAGGGCCGCCGGGTCCTGGTTCGGCGGGGTCTGCGGCTCGTCGGTGTCCTGGCGCGAGAGCAGCACCCGCCCCAGCACCCGCAGGAACGTCTCGCCGCCGTACCCCGGATAGCCGATCGCCCGGCAGGTCCACCCCCACTGATCGCGCAGCACGCCCGTGAGGCGACGGTTCATCACGTCTTCCATTCGCGCCGCGGCGTGTAGGCGAGCCATGGGAAGACGGTAGTCCATGTGGTCCGGATCGATCGGTGCGAGAGGGTGCAAGCGGGTGCAGGTGGTGCGCGCCCGTGATGCCATGGGGCATGGGCAGCGTCGAGAACGTCACCGGACCGCAGGCCTTCCACGCCGAGGGGCCGGTGTGGCACCCCGGGTGGGGCGGACTGCGCTATGTCGACCTGACGGCGGGCGACCTGCTCACCCTCACCGGAGACGGTGTCACCCGCCGCCACGTCGGCACCGTCGCCGCGTTCGTGCGCCCCCGCCGCGACGGCGGCTTCGTCGTCGCCCTCGAACACGCGCTGGCCCTCGCCGACGACGAGCACAGTGAACTGCGCGTCATGCGACCGGTCGTCACCGATCCAGCCGTGCGCTTCAACGACGGCACGTGCTCACCCGACGGCACGCTGTACGGCGGCACGATGGCCAACGAGCAGACGCCGGGCGCCGGGGTCTTGTACCGCTTCGGTGCCACACTCGATGCCGCGGAGCCGATCGAGACGGGCGTGACCGTCTCCAACGGGATCGGGTTCGCACCCGACGGCACGCTCGCCTACTACGCCGACACCCCGACCGGTCGCATCGACGTGTTCGACAACGTCGACGACCGTCTCGTGGAGCGCCGCCCGTTCGTCGAGACCGGCGCGAATCCCGACGGGCTGTGCGTCGACGCCGAGGGCGGGGTGTGGGTGGCCTGCTACGGCGACTCCCAGGTGCGCCGCTACGGCCCCGATGGCCGGCTCGAGGCCGTCGTCGAGGTGCCGGTGACCAACGTCACGGCCTGCACGTTCGGCGGCGACGACCTGGCCACGCTCTACATCACGACCACGCGCGAGAACGTGCCCGAGGGTGAGCAGCCCGACGCCGGAAGCGTTTTCGCCACCCGCCCGGGCGTGCGCGGGCTGCCGGTCGCGCCGTACGCCGGCTGACCCGGGCGGCGAAGGCCTGCTGGGCCGCGTCGTCGCAGGTCATCGGCACTCTCACATCCGTAGCGCCACGGCCGATGGGGCCGGAGGACAGCCGGTGCCCCGTGTGATCACGCCCGTGATCCGACGCCTGCGGGGCGCCGCGGATGGGGGGATTGGCCGTCATGGGCTCGAGGTCCGCGTGGACTCACGGTGCCCGGCCGCGCGCTGCCCGCATCTCCGGCGGCGGGTGCCGCCGATGAACGGGGGCCGACCCACCCGGCGGGTGAGCCGCGGGTACGCTCCCGCGCCGCGGACCAGGCGCTATCCGACTCCGCCGCGTGCCCTCGGGGCGACCGGGCGTGGACTGCGCCCCCGGCCGCCGGCGATCAGTCGCGACCACGTGCGGCTGCGCCGGCCCACCGGCGTCGGCTGCCGACACACCCAGGGGCTGGAGGAGGTTTGGTCGGCGCGACACCGGGGTACGGTCGGATTCGCCCTATCCGACTCCTTCCCCTCCCCGAGGAGCTTCATGACCGGCCAGAGTGAGGAACGGGCGGCCGAGAAGGCCGACACGGCCCCGCCCCCCGATGCCCCCGAAAAGCCCGACAGCCCGGCGGAACTCACCAAGCCGTCGTGGACCTACACGCTGAAGAAGGCGTTCAACGAATTCACCCGTGACCAGTGCACCGACCTGGCCGCGGCCCTGACCTACTACTCGGTGCTCGCGATCTTCCCGGCGCTGCTGGCGCTCGTCTCCCTCCTCGGCGTGTTCGGCCAGGGCGAGAGCACCGTGCAGTACCTGATGAACATGATCGGGGAGTTCGTGCCCCGCGACGCGCTCGACCAGGTGCAGCCGGTCATCGACCAGATGGTCAACACCCGGGCCGCCGGGTTCGCGCTCATCGCCGGTCTGCTCGGTGCCCTGTGGTCGGCCTCCGGGTACATCAACGCGTTCAGTCGCGCGATGAACCGCGTCTACGAGATCCCCGAGGGTCGCCCGATCTGGAAGCTGCGGCCGCTGTTCCTCGCCCTGACCCTCGTCATCCTGCTGCTCGTCGTCGTCGTTATCATCGGGCTCGTCGTCAGCGGCCCGGTCGCGCAGACCGTCGGCGACCTCGTCGGGCTCGGCAGCTTCACCGTCATGCTGTGGGACTGGCTCAAGTGGCCGGTGATCCTGCTCATCGTCATGGGCATCATCGCGCTGCTGTACTACGTCACCCCCAACGTGCAGCAGCCGAAGTTCCGGTGGGTGTCCGTCGGGTCCCTCGTGGCGATCGTCGTGTGGGCGCTGGCCTCGTTGGCGTTCGGCTTCTACGTCGGCAACTTCGGCAACTACAACGCGACGTACGGTGCGCTGGCCGGCGTGATCATCGCGCTGCTGTGGCTGTGGCTGACCAACCTCGCGCTGCTGTTCGGCGCGGAGGTCGACGCCGAGCTCGAGCGGGCCCGCCAGCTCCAGGCCGGCATCAAGGCCGAGAAGACGCTGCAACTGCCGCCGCGCGGCACGAGCGCCAGCGACAAGGCCGCCGCCAAGCGCGACGAACTCATCGACCAGGGCCGCCAGATCCGCCTCGAGAACGAGGCCACGCAGGAGTCGGCCAAGGAGTCCGATACGCGCGAGTGAACGCGTCCATCGACGGGGCCGGGTGATCTTCGGATCATCCGGCCCCGTCGTATATCCAGCTGGCGCACAGCAGGTTTCACGACTTGTCGACAAGCATTGTTGGCAATGGACGAGCGTTCAGTACGCTTGCACAAGACGGGCGTTAAGGAAGGTCGTGGGGGCGACCGACCGACACGGCGCAGTCACCGGCCTGGGGAGGCCGGGCACGACGGCGGAGTCCGATCGGCTGGGGGGGCCGAGGGGTGACGCCGACAGGGGGAACGGGCTGGGGGAGCCCGAGCAGTTGGGGACACGGGCTGGGGGAGCCCGAGCAGAACAGGGCTGGGGGAGCCCGATCGTTGGGGGAAGACCCGGGCAACCGGGAGCACCAAAGGGAGGGGAGCAGGCGCAACGGCCATTCCCTCGCGACGGGGGTACGCGAGGGCACGGGCAGGGCGCTTCGACACTTCAGAGGACGGCGGGATCGCGTTGGGGAACGCGGTCCCGCCGTCGTCGTGTGCGGGCTCCGGAATCGGGGTCGGGCCAGGGGTCACCCGGCATCGCCCAGGGCCGGTTGTGAGAACGTGGGGCCGTGGACACCGACTCCGTGCTCGCCCTCATCCAGGACGTCGCCGCGCAGGTCATCACCCCGCGATTCCGCAGTCTGCGGTCCGAGCAGGTCATGGAGAAGAACCCCGGTGACCTCGTCACGGTCGCCGATCGGGAGGCCGAGGCGATCATCGCGGCCTGGCTGCGCGAGCGGCAGCCCGACGCGCTCGTCGTCGGCGAGGAGGCGACCGCCGCCGACCCGGGACTGCTGGACCGGCTCGGCGAGGCCCCCCACGCCTGGCTCATCGACCCCGTCGACGGCACGAAGAACTTCGTCCACGGCCGCACCGACCACGCCGTCATGGTCGCCGAACTGCGCTCCGGGGAGTGCGTGCGCGGCTGGATCTGGCAACCGGAGTACGAACTGGCCTACGTGTGTGAGCGCGGCGCCGGCCTGACCCGCAACGGGGAGCCGGTGACGCGCCCGGCGCCCGAGATCGACCCCGCCTCCCTGCGGGCGGTTACGTCGCGGCCCGACCAGGAGGGTCGACACGGCACGCTGCAGTTCGGGCGAACCGCGTGGTGCTGCGGGGTGGACTACCCGATGCTCGCCGAGGGCCGTGTCGACGCCATCGCCTACAGCCGCGGACTGCCGTGGGACCACGCCGCCGGGAGCCTGTTCGTCGAGGAGATCGGCGGGGTGGTGCGGCACCTGGACGGTTCGCGCTACCTGCCCGGCACGGCGCACGCGTCGGTCGGTGGGCAACTCGTCGCCGCCGCGAGCCCGCAGGCGTGGGAGTACGTCGTCGCCCAGCTGCGGTGAACCGGCGCTACCGTCGGTGCCATGACGCACACCGATGACGTGCAGCTGCCCGAACTGCCCGACGGCGTGAGCCTGGTCGAGGGGGAAGGTGGGCTGCCGGCGGTCGCCGTGCACACCGACTCCGTTGTGGCGCAGGTGTATCTGCAGGGGGCGCATGTGACCTCCTGGGCGCCCGCCGGGGCGACGGAGGTGCTCTGGCTCAGCCCGACGTCGTCGTTCGCGCCGGGCAAGGCCATTCGCGGGGGTGTGCCGCTGTGCGCGCCATGGTTCGGGCCCGGGCGCGACGGGGACAAACCGGTGGCGCACGGGTGGTTCCGCACCGCCACGTGGCGGCTGGCCTCGGCACGGCGGGACGGCGGCGACGTGGTGCTGCGGTTCACGCTGTCGGGCGCGGACGCGCAGGTGCCGGCCGGTGAGCCGTCCAATGTGAGCGCGGAGTACGTCGTGCGGGTGGGTCGTGAGCTCGAACTCGCGCTGACGATCACCGCGGGGGTCGACGGGCTGCTCATGGAGGAGGCGCTGCACAGCTATTTCGCCGTCTCCGACGTGCGGGGTGTGCGGGTCGAAGGGCTTGCGGGGCACCGGTATACGGACAAGGTGAGCGACTCGCAGGAGGTGCAGTCCGGCGACCTGCGGCTGGCGGGGCGCACCGACCGGGTGTACGACCACTCGCGGGTCGCCACGGTCGTCGACGAGGGCTCGGGGCGGCGGATCGTCGTCGCCAAGGAGGGGTCGGACAGCACCGTCGTGTGGAACCCGTGGGAGGCCAAGGCCGCCGAGTCCGCCGACATCGGTGACGCGTGGCCCGGGTTCGTCTGCGTCGAGGTCGCCAACGCGCTCGACCACTACGTCGTGCTGGGGCCGGAGATGCCGCACACCATGGTCGCGACGGTTCGCGTCGAGTCGCTCTGAGTCTCGAATCGTCGACCGTCACCGCAGGCGGTTCTGTGGGGTGACCGCTCGGCGGCCGTCGAGCGGTCACCCCTGGGTTTGGCGAGGAGAACCGGGGTCGCTGACCTGCGGTGTTGCGAGGAGCGACCAACGTGACCGCTCGCGAGCGGTCACCGCCCAGACCCGTGTGGGAGACGTGGCGGCGAGCCCGTCAGTCGCCGAGGTTGGCGATGACGGCGTCGGTGACCTGGTCGGTGGTGGCGGTGCCGCCGACGTCGCGGGTGAGGATGCCGGCTCCGGTGGTGCGCTCGATGGCCAGCTGCAGCGACTTGGCCTCGTCGGGGCGGCCGAGGTGCTCCAGCATGAGGGCTGCGCTGCCGAGGGCGCCGATCGGGTTGGCGATGCCCTGGCCGGCGATGTCGGGTGCCGAGCCGTGCACCGGCTCGAACATGCTCGGAAAACGCTTCTCGGGGTTGAGGTTCGCGCTGCTCGCGAGCCCGAGGCTGCCGGCGAGGGCGCTGCCGAGGTCGGAGAGAATGTCGGCGTGCAGGTTGGAGGCGACGACGACCGACAGATCCTGCGGCTGCAGCACGAACTTGGCGGCCATCGCGTCGACGAGCACCTTCTCGGTCTCCACGTCGGGGTAGTCGGTGCGCACGCGGTCGAAGACCTCGTCCCACATGACGAAGCCGTACTGCTGGGCGTTGCTCTTCGTCACGCACGAGACCTTCTTGCGCGTGCGGGTGCGGGCCAAGTCGAAGGCGAACCGCATGATTCGCTCGCTGCCGAACTCGCTGAAGATCGCCGACTGCACGGCGAATTCGCCGCCGGGGCCGCGGCCGGCGAAGTTGCGGCCGCCGAAGCCGGCGTACTCGCCCTCGGAGTTCTCCCGCACGCACACCCAGTCGAGCTCGGTGTCGTCGGCCGCGCGCAGCGGTGAGGTCACGCCGGGCAGGAACTGCACGGGGCGCACGTTGGCCCACTGGTCGAAGCTCTGGCAGATGTTCAGCCGCAGGCCCCACAGCGTGATGTGGTCGGGCACCCCGGGCCAGCCGACGGCGCCGAAGTAGATCGCGTCGTGCTTCTTCAGCTCATCGAGCCCGGTCGGGTCCAACATCACGCCGTGCTCGGTGTAGTAGTCGGTGCCCCAGGGGTATTCGACGAAGTCGAAGGCGAGTCCGTCGCCGGAGCGGGCGGCCAGCGCGTCGAGCACGGCGCGTCCGGAGGCGACGACCTCCTTGCCGACGCCGTCGGCGGGGATCGTGGCGATGCTGAACGTCGTGCTCATCGGTGAGCTCCTTGCGGCCGGGGATGGGATTGCCCCTAGTCAACCGAGGGTGGCGGGTTCGCGTCCAAGACCGGGTGCCCATCGCGCTTATCGGCCGCTCCTATCGATCCCTGGCGACGCCTTCGAGGGTGGCGAGGAAGTCGGTGGCCAGCGGCGTGAGGCCCTGGGTTCGGCACACCGCGGCCGACCACATGCGCGGGGAGTCGGTCAGGGGCCGCACCCGCAGCCCCGAGCGTTCCGCAAGCTCCCGCCACGCCGTCGGCAGGATCGCCTCGCCGGCCCGGGCGAGGATGAGCGGCAGGATCATCGCCCGATGGTCGACCTCGCACGTGATGCGGGTGTCGGGCTGGTCGAGCAGCACCTCGTCGACGATCTGGCGCATCAGGCTCCCGGGGTGGGAGGTGATGAGCCGGCAGCCGGCGAGGTCGGTGACGCGCAGCTCGTCGCGCTCCGGGCACGGGCCGGGGTCGGCGGAGATGAGCACGAGGGGCTGGGCGCCGAGCGGCACGACCGCGAGGTCCTTCTCCCGCCGCAGCCGGGCCGCGGCAATGAGGCCGATCTCGACGAGGCCCTGTTTGACCATGCCCGTCACCTCCTCGGCGGTCCAGCCGCCGATGATGGAGACGGTGGCCCCCGGGTGCGCGGCCGCGAAGTCCGCGACGATCTGGGCACCCGGCGCGATGCCGGCGCTGGGCATCGTGGCGATGACGAGGCGCCCGCGGTGGGCCTGCCGGTTGGCGTGCACCGCGTCCTCGGCGGCCTGCATCGTGCGCAGCGCGCGGCGGCACGGTTCGAGCAGGTCGCGACCCGCCTCGCTGAGCACGACCCGGCGACCGACGCGGTGGAACAACGGGATTCCCAGCTGCTGCTCGAGCCGGGCGATGGCCTGCGAGAGCGACGGCTGGGCGATCCGCAGCTCGTCGGCCGCGCGGGTCAGCGTGCCGTGTTCGGCGACGGCGAGGAAATAGCGCAGCTGCCGGGTCTCGAGTCGCGGTCCGTCCATAGGTCGAGCCTATGTGCTGTGTCGTATTCCGGTCTTGGACCGCAATGGGTGCTGTGCGCCAAAGTTCCCGAATCGCGAACACACCGGTGTGCGACGTGCGGCTCCCTCGAGGTGGGCCTTCGGCGGGGGCCGGTGACACCGGCTCAACCCGACTTCGGGAGGCAGCGTGGCCACCACGACACGACGCGAGGGCTGGACCGACGTCGAGGCGGTTCTGCTCGGCGACAAGAACGCGCTCGGCGGTGAGCGGCTCAGTGACGCCGAGGAGCGGGTCGAGCGGATCCGCCAGACGAGCGGGTGGTTCCTCGCCCCGCTGTTCACGATCGTCTTCCTGCTGCTGCCGCTCGGCATCGACACCGCGCAGCACCAGCTGGCCGCGATCCTCATCGGCGTCATCGTGCTGTGGATCACCGAGCCGGTGCCGATCCCGGTCGGCGGCCTCATCGGCATCGCGGCGATCGTGTTCTTCGGGGTGGTGCCCGCGCGCGACGCGGTCGCGCCGTTCGGGTCGACGACCGTCTTCACGTTCATCGGGGCGTTCATCCTCGCGCAGGCGATGATGATGCACGGCGTCGCGCGCCGGATCGCCTACTGGCTCCTGGGGCTTCCCGGCGTCGGTAAGTCGACGATGCGGGTGCTGCTCGCGTTCGGCACCGTGACCTGCCTGCTGTCGGCGTTCGTGTCGAACACGGCGACGGTCGCGATGCTGCTGCCGACCGCGATCGGCATCGTCGCGGTCATCGCCAAGATGCTCCAGGAACGCGGCGACGTGGCGCCCGGCTTCGACCCCACCAAGCTCAAGGTCGCGACCGCGTTCATGCTCATGCTCGCGTACTCGGCGAGCGTCGGCGGCCTGCTCACCCCCGTCGGCTCCCCGCCGAACCTCATCGGCCGCGGGCTCATCGAGGAGGCCACCGGCGAGCAGATCAACTTCGGCCAGTGGTTCGCGATCGCGTTCCCGATCTGCACGGTGATGTTCTTCGCGCTCGCGATCATCCTCACGCTCATCAACAAGCCGGAGGTGCGCAAGCTCGAGGGTGTCGAGGAGTTCCTCGCGCATCAGAAGGCCGACCTCGGGCCGATCTCGCGGGCCGAACGCAACACGATCATCGCGTTCCTATTCACGGTCGTCGGCTGGCTGCTGCCCTCGGTGCTCAACGTGTTCTTCGGCGACGACCACCCGGTCGCCTCGGTGATCAGCGACCGCCTCAACGAGGGCATCGTCGCGATCGCCGGCGCGTGCCTGCTGTTCATGCTGCCCGTCGACTGGAAGGAGCGGCGCTTCACGATGAGCTGGGACGACGCCGCCAAGATCGACTGGGGCACGATCGTGCTCTTCGGCAGCGGCATCATCTTCGGCGCGCTGCTCGACGACACCGGGCTGGCGCAGACCATCGGGACGGCCGCGGCGGACGTCTTCGGCGTGACGAGCCTGGTCGCGCTGACGGTCTTCGCGGTGCTGCTGGCGATCCTCATCTCGGAGACGACGAGCAACACGGCGGCGGCCGCGGTGACCGTGCCGATCATCATCCCGCTGGCTGTGGCGATCGGCGTCAACCCGCTCGTGCCCGCGCTCGCCGCGACCTTCGGCGCCTCCTTCGGGTTCATGCTGCCGGTCTCCACGCCGCAGAACGCGATCGTCTACGGCTCCGGCGTCGTGCCGATCACCCGGATGATCCGCTCGGGGATCAGCTTCGACATCATCGGCGCGATCCTCATCATCCTGTGCCTGCCCGTCGTCGCCCGCCTCGTCGGCCTCGGCTGACGCCCCAACGACCCTCAAGACTGCGTGGTGCGGTCGCGCCTGCGGTTTCGCGCCGCAGTCCTCACCGCGACACGCACTCTTGACGTTCGGTCACGACCGTGCCGGGACCTGCGCGTGGAGGTTTGGGCCCGAAGGGGGCACCATGACGGTTATGGCCACGACCATCCACGACGATCGGGTCTGGACTCGGGCGGAGCGGGACGCGCTACCGGAGGACGGGCGGCGCTATGAGCTGCTCGACGGGGCGCTCATCGTGAGCGCCGCTCCGCGTCCGATCCACCAGATCGTGGTGTTCGGCCTCTATCGGCAGTTGCACGCTTCCTGCCCGAAGGACCTCATCGTGCTCGGAGCGCCGCTGGACATCTATCTGGCCGAGGACAGCCTGCTCGAGCCGGATTTGCTCGTCGCCCAGCGCGACCAGTTCGACGATGCGGGGCTACGTGGTCGCCCGGAGTTGGCTGTCGAGGTGATGTCGCCGAGCAGCCGCCGGATCGATCGGGTGCTCAAGCGGGAGCGTTTCGAGCGGGCAGGGACGCCCGCGTTCTGGCTCGTCGAGCCGGAAGGGCCGAGCCTGACGGCCTACCAGCTGCGCGAGGGCCGCCACGAACTCGCCGCGGAGGTCGCGGCCGGGGAGTCGTGGACGGCCACCGTGCCGTACGAGGTGACACTTACCCCCGATAACTGGGCGGACTGAGGCCTTTCGTCAACGGGGCGGCCGCTGCAGGAGGGCGACGAGCTCGCGGGCGCTGGCCATGGTGTGGGCCTCCAGGGCCTGCTGGATGCGGTCGGGGTCGCGGGTGCGGATCGCCTCGACGATGGCGCGGTGCACGTCACGGGCCCGCCTCGGGTCGCGCCGGGTCTGCTGGTCGCGGGCGAGCAGGATCGTCAGCTGCGCCTCGGTGGCCGGCCACAGCCGCATGAGCATCGAGTTGCCCGACGCCTCCCACAGGCGGCGGTGGAACGCCACGTGCGCCTCGTGCGCCGCCACCGGGTCGGCATCGAGGGCGAGTCGGTCGTAGTCGGCCCACGCCGCCTCCACCTGCGCCAGGCGGGAGCCGGTGTCGTCGGCGAGCACATCCTGCGCGGCGAGGGTGTCGAGGGCCATGCGGGCGCGGGCGGTGTCCATGATCGTGCCCGGGTCGACGTCGGCCACGCGCAGCCCGCGGTAGGGCTCCTGCACGAGCAGCCCCTCCTGCGCGAGCTGCGTCAGCGCCTCGCGCATCGTCGGCCGGCTGACGTTCAAGGAGGCCGACAGCCGGTTCTCGGTGAGCTTCTCGCCCGGCTGCAGGTCGCCGGTCACGATCGCTCGGCGGATCGCCGCGATCGCCCCGTCCCGCCGGCTCATCGACGCGATGGGGGCCAGGGCGCCGGAGCGGCCGGAGGCCGACGCGGCCCGCGCCACCGTCTCCGTCATGAGCCGCTGGCCGCTGAACTGGCGGGACGTGCAGTCGCCGCTCGTCCACTCGTCTGATTGTCAGGCACTCGCCGATCATACGGCGGCCGACGCGGACGCCGGACCTGTCACGGGCTGGTCGACTCCTCCGTGGTGAGGCGCCGCTGCGCTTGAGCACCGAGGATGAAGCGCTCCCGCGGCGGGATCTCGGCGAATTCTCCGGCATGCAGCCCGGTCCAATAGTCGCTGAACTCCTTGCGGATCACCTTGGCGAGGAAGTACAGGCCCAAGACGTTGCACAGCGCCAGCAGGAACAGCAGCGAGTCGGCGAAGAGGATGACCGGTCCGAGGGTGGCGGCCCCGATCACCGTGAAGCTCAGGAAGATGACCTTGTAGATGTTCTCGGCGAGCCGGTTGTCGCCGAACAGTGAACCGAAGGCCTTCATGCCGTAGTAGGCGTAGCTCAGGATCGTCGAGTAGGCGAATAACCAGACGGCCACGGCCAGCACGTAGGGGAACCAGTCGGCCACCGTCGCGAAGGCGTGCGAGGTGATCGTGACGCCCTCGATGCCCTCGGCGCCGCGCCATGTGCCGGTGACCACGATCGTCAGGGCCGTCATCGAGCAGATGATGATGGTGTCGACGAACGGCTCCAGAGAGGCTACGAAGCCTTCGCTCGCCGGGCGGTTGGTCTTGACGACGGAGTGGGCGATGGGGGCGTCGCCGACGCCGGCCGAGTTGGAGTACGTGGCCCGCTGGAAGCCGACGATGAGCGAGCCGATGGCGCCGCCGGCGACGCCTTCTGGGGAGAACGCGTGGGTGACGATTTCGACACGGCCGCCGGGATGTTGCTGATGTTGGCCCCGAGCACGATCAGACAGCTGCCGACGTAGAGGATCGCCATGAGCGGCACCATCATCTCGGTGACCCGAGCGATCGACTTGATCCCGCCGATGATGACCGCGCCGGTGATGAGCGCCGTCGCCAGGCCGATCGTCCAGCGGTTCTCGCCGAGGAAAGTGCCCAGGCCGCCGGTCCCGGCGACGTTGACCAGCTGAGTCGTGGCCTGATTGGACTGGAACGCGTTTGTGCCGATGGCCGCGATCATCATGAACGCCGCCCAGGTCGTGGCGAGGGCTACACCGGGGGTCGGCCGGCCGATCGAGGCGAGCCCGTCGCGCAAGTACCACATATGCCCGCCGGAGACGGTGCCGTCCGCGTGGACCTTGCGGAACTTCACCGCCATCGTGCACTCCGCCATCTTCGTGGACATGCCGACGAATCCCGCGACGAACATCCAGAAGGCGGCGCCCGGGCCACCGATCGTGATGGCGACCGCGACGCCGGCGATGTTGCCGAGCCCGACCGTGCTCGAGAGTGCGGTGGCCAGCGCCTGGAAGTGGGTGACCTCGCCCGGGGCGTCGGCGGGGGTGTACTTGCCGCGCACGAGGTCGAGGGCGTGCTTCATGCCGCGCACGTTGAGGAACTTCAACCAGAGGGTGAAGAACGTGCCGCAGACGACGAGCCAGCCGACGATGAGCGGGACCGCGGTGCCGAAGATCGGCACCGCGTAGAAGACGATCCCGGCCAATCCCTCGGCGAACGGGCCGAAGTAGCGCTGCAGGGTCGCGTCGACACCGTCGGCGGCGGGCGTGAAGGCTGGCGCGGCCAGTGCGAGCCGACTCATGTCGCCACGACCACGGGCGCGTGCTGCACCAGGCGACTGGGGGCGCTGCCGACGATGGCCGCTTCGACGTTCGACTCGCCCGTACGACACACGACGATGGGGTCCAGGACGTGCTCCTTGGCGTGGTCGATCTGCTGCCGCTTGTCCATTGCCCCACCTCCGAGGTCGACTAGCCAGAGCACGGAGACTGACAGGCGATTCGTCGGATGCGCAAGGGTTCGCCGCGTGGTGTTCGGCGAGCGGTCGTCGCGGGAACCCTTGCGTCCGAGTGCATTCGGCCCAGCGACCAGACCCTGACCTAGGGTCTGGGCCAGCGCACGGGCGACGGGCCCGACGCGCCATATCCTTCGATCCGCGAGGTGTTAGCCATGGACTCAGACGCGCGACTCGATCTTCACGAGGCCCTGGCCCTCGAGGTGATCGACGTGCACGCCGAGGGGGAGCCGGGTCGCGTCGTGCTCGCCGACGGCCTGGGCATCGAGGGCGAGACGATGGCCCAGCGGCTCGCGTGGTGCGAACGGCATCTCGACCGGCTGCGCACGCTGCTGCTGCGTGAGCCGCGGGGGTACCCGGCGCTGTGCGGGGTGTTCGTCACGCCGCCGGTCACGCCGGGCGCCGACGCGGGGATCATCGTGCTCGAGCAGGCGGGGTTCCGGCCGATGTCGGGCAGCAACACGATGTGTGCCGTGACCGCCCTCCTGGAGACGGGCGTGCTGGCCAGGCGCGAGCCGCAGACCCTCGTGCGTCTCGACACCGCCGCCGGCCCCGTGGAGGCCGTGGCCCGCGTGAGCGGCGGCGAGGTCACCTCCGTGCAGGTGCGCAACGTGCCTTCGTTCGTCGTCGGGCTCGACCTGCCGGTCGACGTGCTCGGCATCGGGACGGTGTCTGCCGACATCGCCTTCGGCGGGCAGTTCTACGTGCAGGCGCCCGCCGCCGCGCTCGGCGTCGAGCTCGGCGCCGCCAACGCTCCCGCGATCGCCCGCGCCGCGATGGGCCTGCTAGCCTCGGCCCGCGAGCAGCATGCCGTGCGGCACCCCACCGAGCCCGACATCGACGAGATCGCCCTCGTCATGCTCACCGGGCCCGCCGACCGGCGGGTCGACCGGCGCGTCGACGCCCGCAATACCGTTGTGCTGCCCAGCGGCCCGCTCGATGCGCGCGACGACTCGACGTGGCGCGGCACCCTCGATCGGTCTCCGTGCGGCACCGGAACCTGTGCGCGCATGGCCTGTCTGCACGCCCGCGGGCAGCTTCGTCTCGGGCAGGAATTCGTTCACGAGGGCGCGCTCGGCACGACCTTCACCGGCCTGCTGCACGAGGAACTCGTCGTCGGCGGCCACCCCGCGGTGCTGCCGTCGATCGAGGGGCGCGCGTGGATCACCGGGCAGGCCCGGCTCCGGCTCGATCCCGGCGACCCCTTTCCCGCGGGATACGCCGTCGCCGACCTGTGGGCGCAGACCGACCTCGGGCCCGGCGTCGGCGGCTGAAACCGCCCAGGCCCGGTGCCGACGCTGACCTCGGCGCCGGCGGCTGAAACCTCCCAGGCCCCAGCCCGGTTGCTTGCCTGTCTGACAATCTGCAAGAGTGGTGGTTCCGGTGGCTCGCTGATGAGCGAGCGGAGACGAGCGGCAAAGGAGTGTTCTGCGTGAAGGTTCTGCTGATCGGATCGTCCGGCGTGGTGGGCAGTGCGGCGGCGAGCGCGCTCGCCGGCAGCGGCTGCGAGGTGCTGGCCGCCTCCCGCTCCGGGGAGTTGACCGTCGACGCCACCGACGAGCAGTCGATCCGCGCCCTCTTCGAGCAGGTCGGCGAGGTCGACGCGGTCGTGTGCGCCGCGGGCGCCGTGCCATTCAAACCGCTCGCCGAGCTGAGCCGCGACGACTTCGTCACCGGCTACCTCGGCAAGGCCCAGAGCCAGATCGACCTCGTGCAGATCGGCACCCCGTACGTGCGCGACGGCGGCTCGTTCACGCTGACCACCGGCATCCTCGCCCGCGAACCGATCCGCACCGGCGTGGCCGCCTCCGCCGCCAACGGCGCCGTCGAGGCCTTCGTCATGGCCGCCGCCTGCGAACTGCCGCGCGGCCTGCGGATCAACGCCGTGAGCCCCTCGGTGCTCGCCGACGCCCCCGGCTACCACTCCGCGTTCCCCGGCTTCGAGCCGGTCTCGTCGCACTCCGTGGGCCAGCTGTTCGTCAAGTCCGTGCTCGGCGTGCAGACGGGGCGCGTGTTCGACCTGGACCGTCCGTGACCAGCGCGGCTCGTCGAGTCGCGATCGTCGGAGGCGGTGCCATCGGCCTCATGACCGCCTACCACCTGGCGCGCGAGGGCGCGGACGTCACGGTGGTCGACGCCCGCCGGACGGGTCGCGGTGCGGCCGAGGTGAACGCCGGCTGGTACTGCCCGGGTGAAAGTGCGCCGGTGCCCGGGCCGGGCATGGTGACCAAGTCGCTGGCCTGGATGCTGCGTCGCGACAGCCCGCTGTACATCCGCCCCAGCGCGAGCCCGGAGTTCACGCGATTCATGTACGGCATGTGGCGCGCGTGCACCTCGCAGGCCAACCTCGCGGGCTACCGGGCGAGCCTCGCGCTGGCCCGGGCCGCCGACGTCGGCTACGCGGACTACCGCGCCGACGGCATCGACTTCGAGTTGCGCAGCGGCGGCTTGCTGCTCGCCTACCGCGAGCGCGAGAACTTCGATGCGCACCTGGCGACTCTCGGCATCGCCCGCGAGCACGGGCTCGACCCGCAGGTGCTCGTCGGCGACGCCGTGCACGAGCGCGAGCCGCAGTTGAGCGAGCAGGTGCGCGGCAGCATCTACTTTCCGCACGAGTCCTACCTCGACCCCAACGCGCTCATGCGTGGGCTGCACGCCCGGCTCCTGGAGCTCGGCGCGACGATCATCGAGAACGCGCCGCTGGAGCGGGTCGAACGCGACGGGAGCCGGGTGCGCCGGCTGGTCGCCGGCGGCCGTGCGATCGAGGCCGACGCCTACGTGCTCGCGGCGGGCGCGTGGTCGGGGCGCCTCGCCCGCCTCTTCGGAGCCGGTGTGGCCGCGCAGGTGCCGGTGCGCCCCGGCAAGGGGTACAGCGTCGACGTCGCGCCACTTGTGCTGCGCACGTGCGTCAATCTGGCCGACGCGAAGGTTGCGGTGACGCCGCTGGCCACGCGGCTGCGGCTCGCCGGGACGATGGAGTTCGGCGGCCTCGACGAGCGGCTCGACCGGGTGCGTGTCGCGGCGATCCTCGCGGCCCCGGGGCGCTATTTCCGCGACTGGCAGGCGCCCTCGCCGGCAGACCTCGAACCGCGGGCCGGGCTGCGGCCGATGACCCCCGACGGGTTGCCGGTCATGGGCCCCTTGGCCGGTCTCGACAACGCGTTCGTCTCCGGCGGGCACGGGATGATGGGCATCACGTTCGGGCCGGGCGCCGCCTCCGTCATGACTGATCTTGTGCTACGTGAGCGCCACAATCCGGTGCTCGACGCCTTCTCGCCCGCCCGCTTCTCGCGCCGCCGACGTGCGGCGGGCGCCGTCGACCAGCGACTGCAAGGAGTTCGATGATGACCCGTAAGCCCGTGCAGCTCAAGGGAATTCTGGCTGCCGTCACCACCCCGTTCAGCGCCGATGGCTCAACCGTCGACGAGGAGGCGATCGTCGCGCAGACCGAACGACTCATCGCCGCCGGCATCCACGGCCTCGTGCCATGCGGCTCGAGCGGCGAGTTCTTCTCGCTGTCGCCGGACGAGTACCGCCGGGTCATGGAGGCGTACGTGCAGGCGGCGGCCGGGCGTGTGCCGGTCGTCGTCGGCATCGGCGCCATGACGACCGCCGAGGCTGTCGACCTCGCCCAGCACGCCGAGCGCGTCGGCGCCGACGCGATCATGGTCGTCGCCCCGTTCTACGAGCCACTCAGTCTCCCGGAACTGACGGCCTTCCTCACCGAGCTGTCGGCCGCGATCAATGTGTCGATCATCTACTACAACCTGCCCGACGCCACGGGGATCAAGCTCGACGCCGACCAGATCGCGCAGCTCGGCCGGATCGACGGGCTCGACTACCTCAAGGACACCTCCGGCGACGCGGTGACCCTGACCGACCTCATCGTCAACCGATCGGACTCCATCACGGCCTTCAACGGCTGGGACACCCTGACGTTCATGGGCCTGGCGACGGGCGCGCAGGCCGCGGTGTGGGGCGCGGCCGGGCTCGTGCCCGAGCAGGCGGTCGCACTGTACGAGGCCCTCGCGGTCGACGCCGACCTGCGGCGCGGGCGCGAATTGTGGCGCGACCTGTGGACGCTCAGCGACGCGTTGGAGTCGGTGAGCAATTACGCCGCGGGGCTCAAGGCCGGGCTGGAGATCCTCGGCCACCCGGTCGGACCGCCTCGGGCCCCCATCCAGCCGCTGAGCGTCGACGACCGGGCCCGCGTCGAGGCGGCTCTGGCTCCCTTCCGCGCGTAGGGCGCGTCGCCAGGGGTGCGCGCCGGCTGCGACACTTCAGATCACCCAACCCGCACGGAGGGCACCATGACCACCGAACCCGCCGGCCTGGCCACGAACGCCGACGTGACGAAGGCCGACCTGGCGCACGTCTTCCACTCCTGGTCGGCGCAGGGGAGCCTGAATCCCCTGCCGCTCGCCGGCGGCCTCGGCAGCGAGGTCTGGGACGTCGACGGCACGCGCTACCTCGACTTCGCCAGTCAGCTCGTCTTCACGAACATGGGGCATCAGCACCCGAAGCTGCTCGCCGGCCTGCGCGAGCAGCTCGACACGCTCGCCACCGTCGCGCCGCCGTTCGCGAACGAGACCAGGGCCAGGGCGGCCCGGCTCATCACCGAGCGCGCGCCCGAGGGCTTCGAGAAGGTGTTCTTCACCAACGGCGGCGCCGACGCCAACGAGAACGCGATCCGCATGGCGCGCCTGGTGACCGGGCGCGACAAGGTGATCAGCCGGTACCGCTCGTACCACGGCAACACCGGCGCCTCGATCGTCGCGACCGGCGACTGGCGGCGCTACCCCAACGAGTACGCGCGCGGACACGTGCACTGCTTCGGTCCGTACCTGTACCGCAGTGAGTTCTGGGCGAACTCGCCGGAACAGGAGTGCGAGCGGGCGCTGCACCACCTCGAGCGGGTCGTCCAGTGCGAGGGTCCGGAGACGGTCGCCGCGATCCTCCTGGAGACGGTGCCCGGCACCGCGGGGGTCATGGTGCCGCCTCCCGGCTACCTGGCCGGCGTGCGCGAGATCGCCGACCGGTACGGGATCAAGCTCATCCTCGACGAGGTGATGTGCGGTTTCGGGCGCACCGGCCAGTGGCTCGCGCTCGACGCCCACGACGTGCGGCCCGACCTCATCACGTTCGCCAAGGGGTCCAACTCCGGCTACGTGCCGGTCGGCGGCGTCATCATCAGCGACGACATCGCGGCCGCCTTCGACGAGCGGGTCTTCCCCGGCGGGTTGACGTACTCCGGGCACCCGTTGGCCGCCGCCTCCGTCGTCGCGAACCTCACCGCCATGGCCGACGAGGGTGCTGTCGAGCACGCCGCGACGATCGGACGCGACCACCTCGGACCGGCTCTGGTCGCCCTCGCGGACAAGCACGACGTCATCGGCGAGGTGCGCGGAGTCGGGGTGTTCTGGGCCGTCGAACTCGTCGCCGACCGCGGGACCAAGGAGCCGCTGGGTGCCGCGCCGATGGCCGCGCTCAAGGACGCGCTGCAGAACGCGGGGCTGTTGCCGATGATCGTCGCCAACCGGGTGCACATGGTGCCGCCGTGCGTCGTCACCCCGGAGGAGGTCGAGCGCGCCGTCGCCCTCCTCGACGAGGGTCTCAGCGCCCTCTGAGCGCCGACCGTCCATGCCGACCGTCCCCGTCCCTGCCGACCGTCCCCGCGGACCCGTCCCTGAACGACCTTGAAAACTGCGTGTCGTGGTCGGGACTGCGGCACGGACAGCCGTTCTCACCACGACATGTGCGCTGCACGGGTCGCACAGGAGGACGCGGTCGCGACAGTGCCGCGCGCGAATGGGCCGAAGACGAAGTTGGCTTACATACTCCGCTCTCGGCGATGAAGCGTTCTGCATCGCCCCAGGTCAGCGAGACGACCGAATAAGTTTCACGGGAGTGTGTAAGTCATTCTCGTCTCGCCCCCGAAAACTGAGGCCGAATCAGACC